>CBIHQL010000565.1:0-3226 GCA_966211855.1 uncultured bacterium | reverse complement strand
CTGCCATCTCGGATTGTCCGTACTTTCGGCGAGGCCAAACGTTTGAGCGCTGCCAAAGCCTTTTCAGCTCGGCTCTCTTGCACATAACCCAAAATGCCGTTGAGGATCACAATGGCAAAAATTGCGATCGCATCTTTGGGAAAGGTTTGGCTGCGGATGTCCAAGATGCCCGAAACCACTGCCACAGCAATCAACATCAACAGCATGATGTTGGTGAACTGGTCTAACAAAATGTTAAGGGGGTTGCGTCCGGCTGACTCTGTTAGCTCATTGGGGCCATACTGCTCGAGCCGCTTCGCGACCTGTTGCTCTGTTAAGCCAGATTGGCGATCGCTTTGCAAGACCTCCAGCGCCTTGTCTGCCTCTAAGGTATGCCAAGCCTTGGGAGAATCTGAAGCCATGAATGATGTCACGGGGAATGATTGATCTAACAACACCTACAAAAATCAATCATAGTGCTTAAATTTAGTTTCTATTTCTCTTGATTTCCCTCCAGGATAGATAGAGCTAAGTCTGGGAAGGTAAGCGCGCTCATATATCCTATGTCGAGGTAAACTTTGACTATACATGAGTACGAGTATAAAATAATACATTCATCCTGGCGACTGTCATTGACTGTTTTGCGTTGACTGCGATCGCCAAAAAGTTCATACTTTTGCTCGTTGAAGTTGGCGGCGAACCATCGTAGTTTTATTTTGATGTTGTCCGCATAAATGCTCTTAAACAATTTGACGATTGAATTAGCGGCGTAAGTTTATTTTTCTTAAAAATAATTAATGTATTTCTGTGTAAACTGGGTTACTGGGTAATAAGTTAGTAATGTCTTTTGTAAGTTCCCTGTCAGATTCTTTTAAACTAATTGTTCAGCCTCATGATTTGGCAACTTTTAAGTGCTTGGAGAGTTTGGGATTTCAAAAAATTCCTAATATTCCTCAACTCTTATATGTTGTAGTGATAGACAACAAACTGGATAAAATATTCTTGGAGATTAATCAGAAAGTTCCAGAGGTGAGTCAAGCTCTGTCGCGATGCTTATTCACGCGGTTATCTGTCGATTCTAATCACCTACTATTAGAGTTTTTACAAGCTCAGCCATTGAATGCTTTGACTAGCTCTGTTAAGCACGGCTGGTTTTTTGAAGTATTAATCAACCAAAGCTTGTTTTTCAAATATCAACCTATTTTTGATTTGAAGTCAGGTAAAGTCTTTGCTCATGAATGCTTAGCTAGAGCGATCGCTAAAGACGGCACCTGCTTGAATGGGAAGCACCTTATTGATGCTGCATTGGCAACCCAGTGTATTCATGAATTTGATGAGCTGGCGCGTAAGATCTGTATTGAAGCGATCGCCAAGCTCGATCGATCTCAAACTTTTTTCATTAATATTTTGCCCAATGCGATTTTGCAAAATTTTCAAGCCTTAAAGCAAAACTTTCAGCAGATTTTATCAGCTTCTATCCAGCCTCAACAGATTGTCTTTGAACTGACAGAAACTGAAGCTTTGGTTAACTCGCCTGAGCTGACTCGCCTGATTGCTTGGATACGTGAACAAGGCTTTGGCGTTGCGGTTGATGATCTGTGTGGCAGTGTATCTTTTGAAAACTATTTCACAGGCTTGCACCCCAATATTGTGAAGCTCGATCGCAAACTGGTACATGGTTGTAGCCGTCATCCTCTCCAGCAGGTCTTGATGAAGAGTCTGCTCAACTCTGCTCACGAAGTTGGAATTCTAGTATTAGCTGAAGGGCTAGAAGAGCGTGAAGATATCGAATTTTGCCGCGATCTCGGCGTTGATTTTGCTCAGGGGTTTGGGTTGGGAATGCCGGAGTTGACCTTATGCCAAAACTCTTACCCCTTGTATAAGTCTTGAGTACTTAAGGCTGGCGTGTTTAACGCTTGGGCTGGGACAAAAACTGATACCGCCTTGGGCACGACCCGGAAAGTTGCGGGCGTGTGAGTTGTGATTTCACCGTCTGTATTGATCGGTCGGGGCCGACGCGTGTGTACCTCAAACTCACGACCCGTTAAGGCCCGCACACTTGACCAGGTGGCATGTTGACCGCGACGCATGGCTGGTAGCAACGGCAAAATTTGCCACCATCGTTGTAGTTCTAAACTGTAAAGATCAAGACGCTCGTCATCGATCGCTGCATCATTGGCAACCGTGAGGCCACCCCCATAGTAGCGACCATTACCTACTGCAATCTGCACTGTTCCGACTTCGATAGAGGTATCTCCAGAGCGAATTTTTGCCCAGAAAGGTCGAGATTGACCGATGACCCGAATGGCTGTGGTCACGTAGGCTAGCACCCCCCACCGCTGCTTAACCTCGGTGGTCAAATTTTGGGTGATTTGTACACTCAGCCCTAAGCTGGCGACATTAAAAAAATAGTGACCGTTGACCCAGCCTAAATCAATAGGGTGCTGGTAGCCTGCCGCAATAATTTGGCAAGCGGTTGTCAAATCAGTCGGAATGCCTAACGTGCGGGCTAGATCGTTGGCAGTCCCAAGGGGCAAAATTCCGAGGGGTAGTCGGGTGTCTACGATCCCCGCGATCGCCGCATTTAAGGTGCCATCTCCCCCACCCACAATCACTAAATCGACGCGATCGCGATACGAACGAATCAACTCCGGCAACTGGGGAGGATGGGCTGCTGATTCTTCCAAAATGGTAAATCCCAGTGCTTGTAGCTGGTCAATAGCCTGGGCAAGAGCCGATTGACCCCGACGAGCCTGACGGTTAACCAATAAAAGTGCGCGTTGACTCATGCTGATCTGGCAAGGGGTTATTTGTCGATCTTCACGGTTGGTTAGTCAGACGACAATGTGCCTTAAGAGCGAAATTGCAAGATTTTGTAGAAGGCGATCTTCTAAATACAACTGTGGCTACTGCTTTGTGTCTATTATGAGGGAGCGATCGCTAGAATAACGGCTTCTATGCTGCTGGAACCTCATCCTTCTCGCCCTTCTGCAACATCGGTTATCTCTCTACTAGATCCGTGGCTCAGCACGATCCGACCCATAGGAGCCTATGTACTTCATGGCCTCAGCTTTGCCAGCGATCTATTACTAACGCTCGATTCAGTACGGGGATATTTGTTGCAAATCGACATATCGACAGGCAACACGCAAATTATCAACCCCCAGCACACTGAGCAATTTGTCGGAGCCACCGGGCTAGCAGTGCAGGGCGATCGCTTATGGTTTAGCCGCGACAATGATGTCTT
>CBIHQL010000564.1:0-3233 GCA_966211855.1 uncultured bacterium | reverse complement strand
TTGTCAAACCAAGTCACCAAACCTCGCTGTAGCCCTTGCAAGATCAAAGTCAGCTCAACCCAATCGCTGAGGGCGATCCCCGATTGTTGGCGTGACCATTCATGCAGCGGGCGATCGTGAGCCAGTGTCTCAAACAGCGATTGTGGGATGGGACTCTGCACTAACTTTGCCCAGAGTGTCCACGGCCCTTGCTGCCCAGGTACACCCCCAAACCCCAATTGCCCTTGGCTTTGGTCATAAATCCAACTCACTAAGTAGTCTTCTAAGCGCTGCCACCCTGCTAAGCCGCGATCGATCCCCTGGGCTAGCTCTTGAATCTCTGCTTGGATATCTGCGTCTGTGATTGTAGCGGCCTGTTGATGCAAGCGCTGCGCCAACTGCTGCCACTGCGCCAAGCTGCTAATCTGCCCACGATTGGGATCGCTCACTTGCAAAAACACTGTCAGCCGATTGTCAGCATCAGCAGCCATAATTTGCTGTACGGCACTTGCTAACATTTCGGTGGCTTGGTTTTGTTCTTGCCAGCGTTCCCACTCGCCTTGCACTGTTTTGAGAGCTCGCAGCACCCGATTTGCTTTGGCAAGCTTGAGTTCGTCGGTTTGAATCTCGACCTGACGTTGAGCCGCACTCTGGCGATCGCCCAAACACCGCTCAAAAATTTCTCCTGTTCCAGACGACACGCCTTGAACTAACATTTGGTAAACCTGCTCCTTCGAGCGGATTTGTCCCTTGAGAGTTTTTTCAATGATTTGCTCAATTAGTTCTACGTAACGAGTTGCAGAGGTTTCACCACTCAATGAATCTGACATAGCGTTAAATCGTCTGGTTAAAAAATAGTTAGTTGGCCCAGCCCCGCTTTCGTAGAGGACTTTTTTACTTTTTCTTTAAAAACAAGTCTGCTCAGGCAGCTACGGTTCGCTACAATCGCAAACAAAACAGTATATTTACTGAGCTAAGCCTCATCCTGTGCTTGCTGACTTCAAGTCATTCAAATGTCTTCTTTACCCAGCTTAACTTTCTCCCCTTTCTAGACGGTGCCATCCTAAGCGCTCTATTTTCTCTCTTCGATGATCTAGAGCGGCAGCAGATGCATACAATGCTGGCAAGGATATAGATTGTGGGTGAAGCAAGACCACTTATAAACTTCATTGCCATTACTTTACGCCGCCACCGTTGCGATTCTCTACGACTGTAGGAATCTCATCTCTGATCCCATCAGTTTGCATTTGCATTCACTCGTGACAGGAAATTTTTAAAATGGCTAGCCCAACAGTAAGGAGAGGCACCCAACAACCTCATGCAACCGCGTCCCCTTTGCGGATTCGCCGATTACCTCTCTTGCCCCGGCGCTGTGGTGCTTGGTTGATTGAGGTCTCCTTAGTTGTTGCCAGTGCAGCCGTGCCCTTTAGCCTGGGTCAGTATGTCAAATCTCAGGCCATTGGCAACTTGGTGCCGCTGAACCCACTGGTTACGGTGACCCAAACCGCGATCGCTCAACCTTTAGCCATTCCGATTAGTGAAAGCGATCGCAGCGTCCCTCCCTTAACTAACTTGTTATGGTCGGGTGCAATTATCGCTCCAGTCGTTGTTGCAGGCTTCAATCTCTACTTATTAAGCAAAACGGGCCAAACCCAAGCCAAGCGTTGGTTGGGGGTGAGAGTTGTGACAGGCATGGGGACACCACCTGGCTTAGGGCGAGCTTTAGTGCGTGAAGGAGTCGGTCGGTGGGGTTTACCATTGGGCATCGCCTACACAATCTGGCGCTATAGTGGGGCATTTCCTGATTTAGGCATTCTGGCGGGTCTGGCAAGCTGTCTCGTCTTGGGCGAAAGTGTCAGTGCTCGGTTCCTCAATCGCCGTCGCGCTTGGCACGATCGCCTCGCAGGCACGACTGTGGTAGATGCAGCCCAACCCATGCCGCCCTACACCGATCGAGTTCGAGTTTTATGGCGCGGGCAGGGTGGCTATGAATCTATCAGCCCCTGGATGGATGAAGATGATGCGATCGCAGCCATTGTCTTAGCACCAGAACCCCACGAGCGACGACCTAGCTTATGGGCTTGGATGCGGCAAAACCCCGGTCTGACCCTACTGGTTGTTGCGCTCTCTAGCATTGCCTTGGTTTTAGGCACCTTTGCAGGCACTCAAGTTTATGTACAAAGTCAAGCCAACCGCCGGGAATTTAAGCAGCAAGATAATGAAGTGTTTTTAGCCCTGGTCGGCAAACTCGCTCCCAGCCTACCCAATGCACCGGATGAACGACGCAGTGCCATCTTAGCCTTGGGAACGGTGAATGATTCGCGGGCAACGCTACTACTAGTCGATCTGCTCGGTCAAGAAGATGCCCCTAACTTAATTGATGCGCTGCAACAAGCTTTGGTGAGTCGAGGGCCGACTGCTCTACCCTACCTGAAACGACTCAATCAATCGCTACAAAACGACTTGGTTTCGCTGCGCTACGGCAATAATGAGCGGGAATATCGGTTGATTGCCCTGCGGCGACGAGCCACCCAACGAGCGATCGCGAAGATCCTCACGATCTACAGTGGCAAAATTCACAACGTAGATTTGAGCCGGGTTGATTTAGGACAAGTTGATACAGGCTCCGCTCAATTTACGCTGGTGCTCAGTCAGGTTGATGTATCAGGCATGAACTTGCAAGGTTCGTCTTTGGTGGGTGCCAACCTCCAAAACAGCCGCTTTTATGGGCCAGGAGCAGATGAACGTTGGGGCACCTTCGATGATTGGAAGACCGATCTGAGCAGCACAGATCTAAAGGATGCCAATTTAACCAACGCCCTGCTCAGCAATAGCAATCTAGAGCAGAGCAGTTTGATCCGCGCCATTCTCAACAAAGCTGACTTATCAAAGGCAAACTTACTACGAGCTAACCTCAGTAGCGCTAGCCTAATTGCCACCAACTTAAACCATGCCACTTTAGAGCGTGCCAGCCTCATCGGTGCAGACCTCGGCAATGCTGATCTGTCTCACGCTAATTTGCAAGCGGCACGCCTCGGTCAAGCCAGTGCTACCACCACTAAATTTACGCTGGCAAATCTCATGCAGTCAGAGTGGCAAGGGGCTGATTTGTCAGGAGCCGACTTTAACCAAGCCAATTTGAAAAGTGCTGACCTCAGCGCCACAAAACTCGTTGGGGCAACCTTGCGGGGGGCACAATTACAAAATGCCAGCTTACGCAATGCCAACCTTAGTCAAGCTGACCTCCGAGGAGC
>CBIHQL010000563.1:0-3240 GCA_966211855.1 uncultured bacterium | reverse complement strand
TTGCGGGACAGCGTCGGACTTGCACCGAACTTTCCCCGTTACCTCTAGTGACTGCTCCTCACTAGAACCGAACAATGTAGGGCTGATCATATCACTCTTTGGAGCCTTCGCATTTCGCAGCTATTTGCTCCTCAGCTAGCGCAGCATTTCTTCCAAAGCATTTTGATTCCAAAGTGATTGGTAGAGGCCGGGTTGTTGCAGCAAGGCTTCGTGAGTGCCCATCTGGACAATGCGCCCTTGATCCATCACCAAAATGCGATCGGCAGTGGCAGCGGCAGCTAATTGATGAGAAATAAACAAAACCGTCTTTCGCTGTGTCCCCGTTGACAGGTTTTGCAAAATTTGGGTTGCCGTTTGGTTATCAACGCTGGAGAGGGCGTCATCCAAAATCAAGATGGGGGCATCGACGAGTAACGCCCGCGCCAAAGCACTCCGTTGACGTTGTCCGCCCGAAAGCGTAATGCCTCGTTCGCCCACTACGGTTTCGTACTGCTGCGGAAAATTCAAAATTTCTGGGTGAATTTGAGCTTGTTTCGCGGCATATTCGACCTCCGTCTGCTCGGCTAGCGGCTCACCATAGCGAATGTTGTTTTGAATGGTGGTGCTAAACAAGAAACTGTCTTGTGGTACGTAGGCGATCGCAGCCCGTAAATCTTGCAGGCGCAGTTGGGTGACATCATGCCCATCGACAAATAACTGCCCTGGTGCAATATCGAGCAGTCGAGGCAACGCATTCGCCAAGGTAGATTTGCCAGAACCAATCGGGCCAACCACCGCGACAGTTTCTCCGGGTTGAATCACAAAACTCACGGCATCTAAAGCGGGTGTTGTGGAGCCGGGATAGGTAAAAGTTAGATTCTCGGCTGTGAGTCGCCCCTGCACCTCTGACAGTGACAAAGGAATCGCATCAACCGGATCTTGGATCTTAGGCTCTACGGTTAAAATCGCTTCTACCCGGTCAATACTGACTTCACCGCGTTGATAGGCCGTGATGGTAAAGCCGAGTAGCGCTGTGGGGAAAATCAACCGTTCTACGTATAGCAGCAGCGCAATAAAGTCACCGACCGTAATGCTGCCTACGACGATCGCCCGCGCCCCTTGCCACAAGATCAACAAGAAACTGAAGCTGGCAATGCCAATTAACAAGGGAAACAGGGTGTTGCGGGTTTTGGCTAACTTCAAATTTGCTTTGAGCAACTCTTGATTGAGGTCACGGAAGGCCCGTCGCTCGTTGTCTTCTTGTCCATAAATTTTAATTAGCCCGATGCCGCTCATGTCCTCTTGGATCAGATCGCTGATTTTAGAGAGTTCTTGTTGTGTCTCTAGTTGCTCGGTGCGGAGACGATCGCTAAACAAATGCACGAGCAGCAGCATGAGCGGGTAAGGAGCGATCGCCAACAAGCTCAATCTCAGGTCGATCGCCAGCATCACAGGCAGGGTTAGGGCATAGGCAAAGGCTGTGTTTGCCAAACTAAGCACCGCAAACCCAAGCAACCGCCGAATATTATCGACATCGCTGGTGGCTCGGCTGATCAAATCCCCAGCGGTATTCATCGCGAAGTAAGCGGGTTCGAGGGTCAGCAAGCGCTGAAAAATCTTCTGCTTGAGGTCAAATTCAACCTGGCGACCCGTCCCAAATAACAAAATCCGTGATGCCATGCGGATCACCCACATCACGGAGGCTAAGACGAGGATCAATACGACATATCGCAAAACTCGGTCAAAGCTAAACGTGACCTGAAGCTCATCTACTCCATTGCGAATCAGTAGGGGAATATAGACCCCGACCACGTTGACAACTAGCAGTGCCAGAACCCCCAAGAGGGTATTTTTCCAGTGGGGACGGAGGTAAACCGCCAATTTTTGGAGCTGCGACCGAGCCATAACTTGAAATAACGCTGCAATTTAGTTGATCGTAAACGAATTCTTGGGGTGGAAGAACTTAGGAAGGGCGAGTCAAGCGCTCATGACCTGAAACCTAGATCCCTAGGGGGGCTAACCAACCGCGCAAGAAGTAGTAAACCGAGAGTAAATATTCTTCAATCACCCGTGTGGTCACGACTAAAGTGCTGGCGTTAGGGACAAAATCAGCGAGTCGGAGCCTGCGAGTCAACTTGCCCCCAGATTCAAAGGTGTAAAAGTTGGTGGGGCGGGGAATGACCTGAATTTGTTCGCGAGAAAAGGCAAGAGCAGCGCGGCGAGTATTGATCGCTGAAGACACCAAAATGATGCGATCGCCTAAATTGCGCTCACGCAAAATTCGTTGCACACCCAAAACACTGGTACGAATATCAAGCCCGCTGGAATCCACGACAATATCTTCGCTCGGTACCCCTAAGTTAATCAGTAAAGCCCGAATATCATTGCCTTCAATCGCCTGATTTTGATTGCCTTGCAAATCAGGTCGGGGGCCAGCGCTAATAATCATCAACGGACGGTTGCCAAGCTGTACCTGCTCTTGGTAAAGCTGCGCGGCATAAATGATGCGATCGCCCGTATCAGTCAATTGAATTTGCTGTCGGTAAGGGACATTGGCTTGCGTTGTGCCCCACCCCAGCACGACGATAGCTGGGGCTGTTTGCTCTTGGGGTGGCGTCACCCCTGCCGGACACTGTACCTCACAAGCGGCTCGCTGACGTTGTTCAAAGGCGATCGCGGCCTGCTCTGATTTCTGCGCTAAAAAGTAGGCAATAAAGGGCGTACTAGAAATCACTAAAATCAACAGTGCCGCCAAAACTAGGGTGCCGCCCGGTTTCTTCAACCCCCCTTTGTCCATCTTGGCAGCAGCACTGGCTAACAGCAGCAAAGACAGGCCCAACGGTTTGAAGGGTAGCGACAAAACACTCCAAATCGTCGAAACAGTTCGGCTGGTGGGGCTCAAAAAGGCCAGGATAATAAATAGAACTAAAACAAAGGCTCCGAGCCAGGTGTAGTACTGCTGAGGAATGATCTTCTGTAAGACGTACCCAGCAGCAGCCAGAGCAGAACTAACGTTAACAGTTCAAACATTGCTGCCCTTCCTCACGCCCACACAACCGCAATCCCAATTAGCTGCTGCCATGATGCCATAAGCTGCAACCAATCGGGCTTCAACTCATCAAAGTTGCGATCGCCTGTCTGTAATTGAAACTGCTTTCACCGAGCCAGCTAGTAAGCGCCAGTTTTAGCAAAGATGACATAAACAGTTTTGAAAATGATCAGCAAGTCATACAACGTACTCCACTGACTTTTGTAGAGCAA
>CBIHQL010000562.1:0-3249 GCA_966211855.1 uncultured bacterium | reverse complement strand
GGACTTTGCCTTTGAGAACTACGGTGCTGCCTGTCTGAGCGACATACAAGGTGTCGATGTCATCTAGTTGAGCATCTTCGTCAAATGCTAGGGCAACTCGCTTTGCCAAACCGCTCTGGTCATACTCACCATTCAAACCAACGCGCTCTGGGGGAATGGTCGCAGTCGAGGTAGAACCTTGAGCAGCCGCAGGGGCATTTTGAGGTGCGTTGTAAGAAGCTTGAGGGGCAGGCTGAGCGTTAATTGCTTGCTGAGGGTTTGCTGGCTTTTGAACACCAAAAAGTCTTTGTAACCAACCCATGATTAACAATTGCTCCAAACTACTTTTGCTATGCCTCGCATTGTAAAAGTTCTAGATAGTGGCAACATCTGCCCATGAAAAGAGGTTGAGCGCTGAGGTAGCTAACCCTTAGGGTGGAGTGCGGGTCAGGAAATCTTTTAGAGAAGCCTGTTCTAATGGCAGAAGGGCACGATAAAATGACGGTTTATTGGCCCTTGCCACCAGCATTTTGGTTAGTTAAGTGACTGCGATGAAACACACCCTTTCTGTTCTGGTTGAAGATGAAGCGGGGGTTCTCACCCGTATTGCTGGTCTGTTTGCCCGTCGAGGTTTTAACATTGAAAGCTTAGCTGTGGGCCCAGCCGAGCAGATGGGAGTCTCTCGAATTACGATGGTAGTCCCTGGTGATGACCACAGCATTGAGCAGTTGACCAAGCAACTCTACAAGCTGATTAATGTGATCAAGGTACAAGACATTACCGAAGTACCTTGCGTAGAGCGGGAGCTGATGCTGCTGAAAGTAAATGCAGTTAGCTCTAATCGTTCAGAAATTGTCGAGCTGGCACAGATTTTCCGGGCGCGAGTGGTAGATGTGGCGGAAGATGCCCTCACTCTAGAAGTCGTGGGTGACCCTGGCAAAATGGTCGCGATCGTGCAGGTGCTCAACAAGTTTGGCATTCGTGAAATCGCCCGCACTGGCAAAATCGCCCTCACCCGCGAATCTGGGGTAAACACCGAATATCTCAAGTCGCTAGAAGCAAAACTGTAGACCTCTCCCCAAACCCCTCTCCTGCGAGGCGAGGGGCTTTGAATCTGGCTCCCCTTCCCTGGCAGGGAAGGGGCTGGGGGTTAGGTTTCAAGTTGGTCTTAAGGTTATCTAAAGTAGATGAGTAAGTTTAGGCCCGGAATCGTGCGAGAGAGCGTCCATAAGAGTAGAGCAACGTAGAGCAAGCCGAGGCTCCATTGATACCAGACTAAGGTACTAATTAACCCCGGCAAGTGCTTGTCTCGTAAACGAATGTCGTTAAAGCCAAATCTCAGAAAATTATTAAAACTGAAGTCATAGTAATTGAGCCAGTTCCAGCGGCGATCCCAGAGTAGGGGCATATAACGTTCTTGAAAGAGCGGAAACCGGGGGATAACGGGCAAGCGACCGATCAAGATTCGTAGCTGACGAAAGCTTCCTTCTTCCACAAAATAACTTTTGTCCATCCAGTCGTGGTAGCGGCCTCGGTAATATAAAATGCCGATCAGCAAGGCGGGCACGGGGACAATCACGATCGCCAAACAAGTCAGGGTCAGCCAAGGTTGATCAGCCGTTTGAAAAATCGCGCCTAATCCTGCCATGGATAGCCCGCTATAACTAATTGCAACGGCGATCGCTTCATAAACGGTCGGCACAATCGGCTGAGGTCGCAACCGCCGAAATCGATCGACCCACCAAAACAACACCCCAAAATAAGCGATCGCAACCAAACCCACGCCAAACACCAGCCATCCGTTTGTACCGTAACGGCTCAACAACAACAGCAAACTCAAACCGAGCCAGTGGAAGCCATCAAGCAACCAACTGCCTGGTGAGAGAGAATCGGCAGCAATCGCGCGATCGCGGATCTTGATGTAATCGACTAAATCAATGCTGTCTAGGGTGAGCAGTTCGGTGAGCGAACGGAAGGGTTGTTGCTGACGGCGTTGGGCGATCGCTTCAGCTTGACTAGGCGAAAACCCCAGTTGAATCAGGCGTTGATCACTAGCAGTATTGATGTTGGTGCCTAGCAGTCGTCGCCGTAGGTCTTGCAAACGTAAGGATTCAGTTTTGTACTCGACTTGGTTAGCATCTGCTATTTGTTCTAGCTGCCGAAAGTTGCGAACTAAGTTGCGCAAGACGCTTTCGTTGCCCTGAAGTGTGGGTACTGAGAGCGATCGCCCAATCTGGCCTGGATTGCCAACTAATTTGGCCTGATCAGCATCAAACTTCAAGCCTGGAATATTTAAGTAAGCACCTTTCCCAAACCCAGCGTCACTAAAGTCTGCCTGCTCTAAAATACTGGCTCCCCGCAGATTTACAGGTCGATTGAACTGCACTTCGCGAAAGCTAATCGATTTGTTGAATTCGGCTTCGGTGAGAAAACAAGCTTGCACAAATCGACTTTTATTAAATTGGCCTTCCTCTTGCCAATGAGTTTGGGCAAAATCGGCGTTTTCTTGCCATTGCACTCGGCTAAAGTTAGCAGATTGATAAAAGGTACTTTGGCTAAAATTAGCAGTTGCTTGAAATTCACTACTTTGGAAGTTAGCGATGCCCTGAAATTGTGTCTGATTAAACCCGGCACGATTGAAGAAAAGACTATTGCGAAACCGAGCTTCGTGCCCAAAGATAGTACCTGCAAAACTGGTGGGCTCACTAAAACGAGTGCCTGACCAATCAGCTTCTTGAGCAAACTGAGCCGCTTGAGCTTCAACGCGACTTAAAAAGAAGGTATTGCTAAAGTTAACTGCACCTGTAAATCGAGTTTGAGCTAACTTTAATGGCCCCCGAAATACATTAATTTGCAGCGACGGAGCTGTAGGGGCATTCATCGAAGGGGTAGCAATCAGCGATCGCGATAGTTCGCTCAGACGGGAGAGGCGACGGCGATCGCGCAGAAGTTGTTCTTGCTCGGCTGGGGTGAAGATCGGGGATAATGCTTGCCCATACATTGGCGTGCGTAAACCTAACTGATTGCCCTCAAATTCTCCTTGAATCAAGGAATAGCTCAAATCTAAACTTAAGGGTGACCCTGAGCGCTGCAACTGAGTTTGTAATAAGCGATAAAACTGCTCGCGAAAGTTGGCATTTTCAGGGCGCAAGTCAATCATTAATCGTCGCAGATCAATGGTACGAAAGCCATCATTTTGAATTGGCGATCGCAAACGTTCTTGTAGAAGCTCTAGCGTCAATAATGTGCGTGTTGAAGTAACGATCGCGG
>CBIHQL010000561.1:0-3258 GCA_966211855.1 uncultured bacterium | reverse complement strand
CTTATGATGCCAGCCGCGTTGACGAAATGCTAGAAGAGCGCCGCAAAGAGTTGGCAACCTTGATTCCCGTCGAAGGTCGCGCTGCTCAAATGGGTGATGTTGCAGTCGTTGACTTTTCGGGACGCATTGTTGCTGAAGAAGATGCGGAAGGTGAAGCTACTCCCATTCCTGGCGGTCAAGCTGAAGACTTCCAAGTTGAGCTTTCTGAAGGTCGTTTCATTCCCGGTTTCATTGATGGCATCGTTGGCATGAATGCGGGTGAGACAAAAGAAATTTCAGCGCAATTCCCTGAGGGGTATCCTCAAGCTGACTTGTCTGGCAAGCCTGCGGTCTTTACGATTACGTTGAAAGAGCTGAAAGAAAAAGAATTGCCAGCGCTCGATGATGACTTTGCTCAAGAAGTGAGTGAATTCCAAACTCTGGAAGAACTCAGAGCATCTTTAGAGAAAAACCTCCAAGCGTCGGCTGACAAGAAAACAGCCAGCAATAAAGAGCAGGTGTTGTTGGGTGAGTTGATCAATCACATCGAAGTAGATCTGCCCGCTACCTTGGTCGATCGCGAAGTAGACTACATGCTGACCCAGACAGCGATCGAGTTGCAAAATCAAGGTTTGGATGTGCGTCGGTTCTTTACGCCTGAAACCTTACCTGGTTTTAGAGAGCGATCGCGCCCTGAAGCAATCAACCGGATCAAGCGCACTATGGCTCTGGGCGAAATTGCCAAGAAAGAGTCACTTCAAATCGACCCAGCCGCAGTAGAGGCACGCATTAAAGAAATCTTAGAACAATATTCTGACCAGGATATTGATCAAGCCAGACTCCGAACCGTCGTTGAGGAAGATCTGCTCAAAGAAAAGATTGTTGCTTGGTTGGAAGAGCACTCCACTATTGAGATGGTACCCGAAGGCTCTCTAGCCCCTGAAAAGGCTGACTCAGAAGCTCCGGCTGAAGAAGCTGCAACTGCAACTTCAGACGCGGCGGAAGCAGCCACCGAAGCCTAGAAATGCGATCGCGAATTCCTTCAGGCTTCTGGGAACAATCTTGATAGCTTGATGTGTCCTGAGAGCGATCGCTCCGCAAACTTAACTCCTGAATTCCGTCACGCTTCCCTCTAGGAGGAGCTTTAGAGTGGCGTCTGCTTTTGAGGGAAAGGTTTGGAATTTAAGCTAAGTGCGATCGCTCTTTGGCAGGTAAAGTTTCTTGAGTAGCCTGGTATTTCTAGCCGACACAAGAACGACAACAACATACAATTTTGTTAGCGAGTCAATCTCTGTCAATCAGCACGTCAGGCTATTTATCTTTAGGTTCCAGCCAGTTTCAGTGGAGTTAAGGCATAATGGTCGCATACAACAGACAAGGTCTTAGGACTACTTAAATTCCCAAGATACCCCCAGTTTTTTTGTTCATGACCGAGCCCTACACTCCGATTTCTCGAGATCTCACTATGTTGGTATCACAGTCCCTTTACTCGCCAATTCAGGCCGTCAGCTCCCTAGAGGTCTCATCGATCAGCGCAAGCAGCAATGTCATTCCGATGGTTGTTGAGCAATCGGGTCGAGGCGAGCGGGCTTTTGATATCTATTCTCGCTTGCTCCGGGAGCGCATCATCTTTTTAGGCACTCCTGTTGATGATGCAGTAGCTGACTCAATCGTGGCTCAGCTCCTATTTTTAGAAGCAGAAGATCCTGAAAAAGATATTCAAATTTACATCAATTCACCCGGTGGATCGGTTACAGCAGGCATGGCAATCTATGACACCATGCAGCACATCAGCCCTGATATCGTCACAATCTGTTTTGGCTTAGCAGCCAGTATGGGTGCCTTTTTGCTGTCAGGCGGTACTGCTGGCAAGCGGATGTCACTACCCAGCTCCCGGATTATGATTCACCAACCCTTAGGTGGCGCTCAAGGGCAGGCCGTAGACATTGAAATTCAAGCTAAAGAAATTCTCTATCACAAGCGTAAGCTGAACGAGCTGCTGGCGTCTCACACCGGACAGCCCCTTGAAAAAATTGAGGCTGATACCGAGCGTGACTTCTTTATGTCAGCAGAGGAAGCTAAAAACTACGGTTTAATTGATCAAGTGATTTCGCGACAGCATATTCCCCTGCCGGGCGAGACTGTTACCACATTGACACCATGAGGCGGTTATGTCCAAGTACGACTCCCATCTGAAATGTTCCTTTTGTGGCAAGTCTCAAGAGCAGGTTCGCAAGTTGATTGCCGGCCCGGGAGTCTACATTTGCGATGAGTGCGTCGATCTATGTAATGAAATCTTAGATGAAGAGCTGTTTGACTCTAGCGCGGCAACCCCTCAACCGGCTCCGCGTCGAGAGCAGCCTGCCGAAAAACGACGCACTCGTTCCTCTAATCTGTCGCTCAGCCAAATTCCTAAGCCTCGGGAAATCAAAAAATATCTGGATGAGCATGTCATTGGTCAAGACGAAGCAAAGAAAGTCTTGGCTGTGGCAGTGTACAACCACTACAAGCGCCTGAGCTTTGTCCAGTCTAAGGGAACTGGAAAAGGCAGCGGTGATGATGCGGTTGAGCTGCAAAAGTCGAATATTTTGCTAATCGGCCCTACAGGTTGCGGAAAAACTCTGCTCGCACAGACCTTGGCTGATATTCTAGATGTGCCCTTTGCAGTTGCTGATGCTACCACACTGACTGAAGCGGGTTATGTTGGTGAAGATGTAGAAAATATCTTGTTGCGCTTGTTGCAAGTTGCTGACTTGGATGTCGAAGAAGCGCAGCGTGGCATTATCTATATTGATGAAATCGACAAAATTGCTCGCAAGAGTGAAAACCCTTCGATTACCCGCGATGTCTCCGGCGAAGGGGTGCAGCAGGCGTTACTCAAAATGCTAGAAGGAACGGTTGCTAATGTGCCGCCTCAAGGGGGCCGAAAGCATCCTTACCAAGACTGCATCCAGATTGACACCAGCAACATCTTGTTTATCTGTGGTGGGGCGTTTGTCGGCCTCGAAAAAACTGTAGAGCAGCGGATTGGCAAAAAGTCGATCGGCTTTGTGCAGTCGGGCGAGGGACAATCGCGAGAACGGCGAGCCGCAGATATTCTTCAGCATTTGGAACCTGATGATTTAGTCAAATTTGGGATGATTCCTGAATTTATCGGTCGGATTCCGATGGTGGCTGTGGTTGATCCGCTGGATGAAGATGCATTGGCTGCGATTTTGACTGAACCTCGCAATGCTTTGGTGAAGCAATATCAAAAGCTGTTGAAGATGGACAATGTCC
>CBIHQL010000560.1:0-3260 GCA_966211855.1 uncultured bacterium | reverse complement strand
TTGATCCATCAGCAATGGCTGAGGTGATTCAATCAGCGCTCAATGAAAGCAAAATCAAGGTCAAGCGTGCGGCTACTTCAATTCCAGCTCGGGAAGCAGTCACTCGCCTGATTCCGGTTCCGGCTGAGCTGGACGACCGAGAACTGCGAGAAATGGTGCTCAATCAAGAAGCAGGTCTCTATTTAACGTTTCCTCGAGAAGAAGCTGATGTTGACTATCAAAAACTTGGCTTCTTTGTCGATGAAGATGGCATTGAGAAAGTACAAGTGTTGCTAGTTGCGACTCGTAAAGAAGTCACTGATACCTATCTCAGTGCTTTTGAGCAAGCGGGCATCCAACTCGATGTGCTAGAAACGAGCAGCTTCTCGCTGATTCGGACGATTCGGGAGCAATTACGCCATTTTGCGCCTCAAGAAGCAGTGGCGATCGCTGATATTGAGTTTGAAAGTACAGAAATTTCTATTGTGGTTGACGGTGTGCCTCAGTTCTCACGGACGGTGCCCATCGGTACCTTTCAAATTCAAAGTGCCCTGAGCCGAGCGATGAATTTGCCTCCCTCTCGTAATACCGATTTGTTACAAAGTATGACGATTCCCGTCACCCCAACCGATACTATCGGCAGTACCACCAAGATGGGCGGCACAAACCCTGGCACAGCGGCTATGCTGAGAGTCTTGGGAGAGCTAGCAGATGAACTGCGCCGCTCTATCGACTTTTATCTGAACCAAGGCGAAAACCTGGAAGTTGCCCAACTGCTGCTAGCAGGCCCGGGAGGTGGCATTGGTCAGCTAGATGAGTTTTTTACTCAGCGGCTGAGCTTGCCAACGAGCCAGGTAGATCCGGTCGCGGCTTTGTCCTTGGAAGTTGAACAAGAAATTGCTCCAGTTCAGCGGCCTGGATTGGGGATCGTTTTAGGCTTAGGGTTGCGGGAGGTCTAAACCATGTATAGCCTTGACATTAACTTTCTCAATGACCGACCGGAGTATCGACCTGACTCAGGCAAGTCACCCCGGGCGAAGTCAACACCCGGCAGTATGGTGCCGCTGTTTCTAGGTGTAGCAGCTGGGGTATTTTTGCCGGCTGTGGTTGCCGTTCTATGGCTGATTTTGCAAAACAAGAATACTGAACTGCAAGCGCAAAGTGCCGAGCTAGATGCCAAGCTGGGCGAGTTGCGAGCCGCTGACGAAAAGGTTGCAGCGATTAATGCACAGGCTGGTCAAATTACCACTGAAACCAATGCGCTGGCGACGGTGTTTAACCAAATCAAGCCTTGGTCAGCAATGTTGCAAGATATTCGCGATCGCATTCCGGTTGGCGTGCAAATCGATACTATTCAGCAGGTGGATCCCCCGGCACCCACTGCAGAAAATCCGAATCCACCTGCTACGGTTGAAGTCTCAGGCATTGCCCGCTCTTTTAATGATGTGAACGACTTCTTATTAACCTTGCAGAAGTCTCCCTTCTTAAAGGCGGATCAGACCCAATTGGTGAGTGCTGACCTTCGGGATAACCCAACCCAAGTGGAAGTGCAGCAACCAGTAGCAGGTCAAGCTACAGGTTCTAGCACCGTTCAGGTCAAGCTACCCCAAGTTGTGGTTTACAAGAGTCAGACAAGTCTCAGTGATGTACCTGCATCAGACTTGTTAAGAGAGCTCGAGCGTAAAGGAGCCGTTGGGCTGGTCACCCGCATCAGAACACTTCAACAGAAAGGAGTCATCAAGCCATGACTATCAGCGGAGATTTTATGCCTTCTGATGGCAGGGACTTTGACTCTAGTCCTGCCTATCCCAGTGTATTTGGTATTACTCTAACCCCAACCGTAAGCGGTGCTTTGATTGCTGTTTTGGGAGTGGGTGGAGCAGTATATCTGTTATTGAACCAAGTTCAGCCTGCTTGGCAGAATTATCAAACTCTCCAAACTGATGTAGAGCAGAAGCAAGCTGAGATTGCACGGCAAGGCGATGCCAGGAAAAAATTGGCAGATGCTCAGAAAAATTTGCAACAAGCTGAGGCTCGGCGAACTGAGGTCTATGCTCTATTTGCAGACGAAAGAGATTTAAATACACTGCTGCTAGATCTCAATCGCTTAGTGAATGCTAGACAAGCTAAGTTAGTAAGCTTTACACCCACTCCAGGGCCCGCCACAGTCGTTACGGATGGTTCGTTAGGGCCAGAAGTTAACGGCAAATTGAAGCGCAAAGAAATCACGGTGAATCTAGAGGGCACATACGAGCAGACTCAATCGATCATGCGTAGTATCGAACGTCTCCAGCCTTTGATGCTGGTGAAAAACTACAATTCTCAATTGGATCGCTCAACCCAGAAGGTCACGGTCGATCAGCGAGGGCGGCTAGTACCCACTAGCAGACCAGAAACCAACTTGAAAACATCCTTTAAGCTACAAGCTTTGGTACCGGCACCGGCAACTGCAGGAACTCCTGCAAAACCACCTGGTCAATAGGGCTGAATGGCTGTTGGGTGTGCAACAACCGTCTTACATTTTTAATTCTTCAGAGGAGTGAACTGTGAAACAATATCTCGGCCTTAGCAGCCTGGGTGTGGGTGGGGCGGTCATTGTGATGGCTGCTCAACCCCTGATGGCTGCGCCTGCAACCCAAGTAACACAGGTAAGGGTAAACCCGACCAGCGCGGGTGTGGAAGTTGTCTTGCAAACACGAGATGGTGCTCGTCCTCAAGTATTCACGGTTAACCGGGGTAATACTTGGGTTGCAGATATGATTAATACCCAACTGCGTTTGTCGGATAGTGAAAGTTTTCGGCAAGATAACCCAGCTCCTGGAATTAGCTCAGTTGTGGTTCTCCCGCTCGATACCAATAGTATTCGAGTGATTGTGACGGGCCAAACAGGTGCTCCAACAGGGCAAATTACGCAGCGCGATCGCGGTGGTCTGGTACTAAGCTTGACACGTCCAGCAGGCAGTGAAACTGCTCAGGCAACTCCAGCGCCAGCCACTCAGGGGGGGCAATCAGGCTCTACTGCTGCACCCGCGCCTGCTCCCACTGCTCGCACCGAAGATGTTTTGGTTCCAAACCCCAAAATTACGATTGATGGGGTGCCTGTAGCTCCTGACAGCCCAAACGTAGCGCCACCATTCTTGCCTCGTGCAGTGGCTCCCCCGGTTGGTGACATTGTGGTTTCTAATGTAGATGCTACTGCAACTGAAATCGACCTAGGTAGCGCAGAGCGAGTTCACCGTTTAGTGTTGCGAGATGCACCCGTACGGGAAGTTTTATCGCTG
>CBIHQL010000559.1:0-3271 GCA_966211855.1 uncultured bacterium | reverse complement strand
TAACTAAACTTACTTTCCGATAACGGACACGAAATCCTGTAAAGAAGCCTTAATAATTCTAGCTTACCCACCTACCAAATCGGGTGAATCATTGAGCGATCGCAAAGATTTGCTGACTTTTGTCACGACCGTGGTAGGGGCTGCACGTTATTGAACCGCATCGACGTTTCGGCTGGAGCACCTGAATTCGGCTCAGAGGAGCGAATCTTGCGGTTGGTGAGCAAGTAGTAGTTGCCGATTTTTTCGTGAAAATCTTCGACCTCTTCGACCCCTAGCACCTCGCCACTGTCAGGATCACGAAATGTCGAGCGGAAGCGATTGAACACGTTGCCTTCGGGTGGGGTGATAAAGCCCAGAGTATCTACCGTGACCGCCACGTCTCCTAGGCGACGATTAACTTGGATGATTTTGTCATCTTGCACTTTGTAGCAGGCTTCACCACTGGGGCCAACTTCGCGAATTACAAACCCCCCATCGCGATCGCTGCCTTCGAGCGTATAAGTGTCTTTGCTATGCCGAGTTTCAAAAGAGACGCGCCGCCGATGAATCGTTTCCATCTTGAGCTGGTTGCTGACCAACTCACTGACTTCGGGGTCGTCAATGTCGCGCACCACCACTTGAAAGTCGGACTTGACCTGTACTAGACCGTGATACAGTTGGCCTTCGTAATTCACCGAAACTTCTGCTTGGTAGCCCGGAAATTGAGCATCCCAGGTGTAGCGTTTGGCGTAAGCTTGAGCAAAAATATCACGGGCTGAACGCTTAACTTCCGGCTGTTGCTGTTGTACAGTGAGCGGCTCAGCTTGGACAGGATGCGTTGGGAGGGTGCTGAGACTAGCGATCGCCAGCAACATTCCTAGCGTCCAGGCACATAAGAATCGCTTGATAATGCGCATAATCCTAAAAATGATGTTCTAGAACAAGTGAAGCGGTCGAGAAACCAGTAAAACCAAGGCTCCCACCACTACAAAAGATAGCGTTACCCACAGCAGTGTCAAATTTAAGCTCATTACCATCTCCGTGTTAGCGTGACTAATCTCTTTCAGAAAAGCAATTTCTCGGTTCACCAGCATCGTTCTTAAGAGACACTTGGAAAAGAGCTGTCAAGGATAGGCGAATTGAACTCATGGCTAGTGTGCGCTTAGAGTCTATAACCCGACAATTTAAAGAGGCGATCGCGATCGCTGACATTACCTTCGAGATCCCAGATGGAGACTTTTGGGTCTTGGTGGGGCCGTCAGGATGTGGCAAGTCTACAATTTTGCGCACGATCGCTGGGTTAGAAGCCGCGACCTCTGGTGATATCTATATTGGGGATACGTTGGTCAATCAAATCCCGGCAAGGCAGCGAGATGTGGCGATGGTGTTTCAAAATTACGCTCTCTACCCGCACATGACCGTCGCTGAGAATTTGGCGTTTGGTCTCAAAATGCGCCAAACAGATGCCACCACCATTCGAGAACGGGTAGAATCAGTGGCGCGATCGCTAGATATATCCCACCTTTTAGATCGCAAACCGAAGCAACTCTCTGGGGGGCAACAACAACGAGTCGCTTTGGGCCGCGCGATCGCCCGCAAGCCACAAGTTTTCTTACTAGACGAACCGCTCTCTAATCTTGACGCGCAACTGCGAGACGATACCCGTGCTGAACTCAAGCAACTCCATCAAAAACTGGGAATCACCACCATCTATGTCACGCACGATCAAGTAGAAGCCATGACCTTAGCTGATCAAATTGTGGTGCTCAATCAGGGACGCATTCAACAAATTAGTGATCCTGAAACCATCTATGCGCGACCTGCTAATCGCATGGTAGCCATGTTCCTCGGTAGTCCTCCGATGAACATTCTGCCCGCAACCTATGACGGCATTGGATTTCAGATTCTGGGGCGATCGCTCTCTTTACTACCCACGATGCAAAACCATCTCTCTCTCCCAGCGGGGCAATCTGTAGAGTTAGGGATACGTCCAGAACATCTGCAAATCAGTCCTGATTCAGAAATTGCGCATCTAGAAGTAGAGGTGACGGTAGTAGAACCGCTAGGCCGAGAAACCTTGATTCGGGCGTTATTACCGTCTTTTGATCAAGACTCCCAGACCCTCATCAATTTCCAATCTGAACCTGGTGTCAAAATACGACCAGGCGATCGCCTCTCTCTCCAGATCAACGTAGATTACTTATTGGTATTCGATGCAGAGACTGGGAGAACCTTGTATCCAGCACAATAGCTGTGGTTAAACAGCCTGTTTTTCGTGAAGTTGAGACTTTAGCTCACTGGGTGCAAAGGCTCCATGCTCGGTAATGATCGCGGTAATCAAATCAGCCGGAGTGACATCAAATGCAGGGTTGTAAAACTCTACCCCGGGCGCACAGATGCGAGTCTCCCCTACTTGGTAAATCTCTACAGGGTCGCGTTCTTCGATCGGGATTTGGCTACCTTCTGATAGCTCAAAATCGATTGTTGAGAGAGGAGCAGCGACAAAGAAAGGGATATTGTGGGCTTTCGCTGCGATCGCCACGCTATAGGTACCAATCTTGTTGGCGGTATCCCCATTGGCAGCAATCCGATCAGCCCCAACCACAACCGCATGAATTAACCCCCGCTTCATGCAATGGGCAGCCATTCCATCAGCAATAACTGTCACAGGAATTCTTTCTTGCATACATTCCCACGCAGTCAGCTTTGCTCCTTGCAACCGAGGTCGGGTTTCGTCAGCGAATACTCGCTCTAATCGCCCATCTCGCCAAGCCGATCGCACTACTCCTAGAGCTGTGCCATAACCCGCTGTCGCCAACGCCCCGGCATTGCAATGAGTCAAAATTCGTAGTTGTTCAGGGCTGTTGGGCAAGACCTTGACACCATGATCCCCGATCGCCTGACAGGTCTGTAAGTCTTCGGCATTAATCTGCTGAGCTGTTTCGAGCAGCACTTCTTTGAGGTAATCTACAGAGCCCAGAGTTTGACGAGCCGTTTTCAGCATCCGGGCGATCGCCCAAAACAAATTAACGGCTGTAGGGCGAGTTTCCCGCAGCTCTTGAGCTACCGTTTCCAGTTGTGTCAAGAAGGCATCGCGATCGCTCGTCTGAATCTCTCTCGCCCCTAAATACACTCCATACGCTGCTGCCACCCCGATCGCCGGAGCACCCCGCACAATCATGGTCTTGATTGCTCGTGCCATGTCCTCGTAGCGGCTGATTTCTACCACAGCATACTCATTGGGCAAGCGGTTTTGGTCAATCAGCAGAACGTGGTCTTCTTGCCAAACAAC
>CBIHQL010000558.1:0-3286 GCA_966211855.1 uncultured bacterium | reverse complement strand
CGCACCTCTGCGGAAGCAAACAGCCCATTGTCAGCAAGCAACAAATCCTGCCGATAGCCTCGCACCGTTTCTTGCCCCCCTAAGCCAAACTGCTCTAGTGCTACTAGGGGTCGGTCAGCCAGTTGCACATCCGTTCGGAGTAGCAGTAAAGTATCGGGGGCTAACAGCTTGACCCACTGTCCCTGACCTCGCCAAGCAAAAAAACGACTATCAGGCCCAGTGTCGCTAGTCGTGGCATCTAAGGCATCAAGACCGAGACTAAATTGCGATTGCGCCGCTAGCACTTCTCGATCACTCCGTCGTATCCACTCTTGAAAAAATCGTAAGGCTGAAATCCGAGTTTTCCCTTGCTCATCGGCTCCTAAAGCTGGGAACGGAATGTCTCCACCCAGCAACGAAGCTTGGCTCTCGCGGCGACTGGCGGTTAGACCAAGGGCAAATTCTTCGCGAGGGGTCTCCACCAAAGGTTGGCGCAGTGTCAGTTCGTAATAGCGAGAGTTGGCGTCAATATCAAGTTGATCAAACGGCTCTTCGATGACGCGACTTGCTGAGGTGCCGTAAGCGAAATTGAGAGTGCCATTGCGAGCATTGAGGGGTAAGGTATAGCTAGCATCTAGAGAGTTGCTACCAGATGTATTGGTGTAAGCGATGCTGAGTTCGTCTCCCAGCCCCAGGAGGTTGGCTTCGCTTAGTTGTAAACGCCGCCGGAATGTCCCCACACTCGGCGATCGCCCGTTATCTAGCGTAATCTGTGTATTCAAGGTCTCGGCTTCGGTGACCCGGATCTCCAGAATGCTCTGCCCTGGTCTAGTACCCGCAGATAATTCGGCTGACAAGTTTTCGATCAGGGGATTGAGTTGTAGCAGTTGCAACGCTTCGAGTAGGCGATCGCGGTTCAGCGGCTGCTTCGTGGCGAGTGCGATTCGATTGCGAACATAGCTGGGCTTTAACCGTTGGGTTCCGGTAACTGTGATTTCTTCTAACGTTCCTTCGACAACTTGAATCCTGACCACACCATCACGTAACTGCTGGGGTGGAATGTAAGCACCAGAAGTAATGTAGCCGCGTTCGACGTACAGTTGAGTTACGGCTGAACGTGCCTGAAACAGCTCTGCGAGGGAGATAGAACGCCGAGTAAACGGTTGCGTCACTTTCGCCAATTCCTCAGAGCTAAAAACGGTACTCCCGACCACCTCAAACCGCTCGACAGTAATGGTGGCAGGTACGTTATCGGGTAAAGGTTGTGGTTGAGTCGTGTCAGGCGCAGCAGTGGGAGGCTGCAGTAACTCTTCGGGTGGGGGTAAAAGAGGCGCGGGCGTTTCTGGAGTAGGTGCGGTTTGCGAGGGTGGCTCTAAGATGTCGGGCGGAGGCAAAGAGGTTTGAGACAGTAGGGGTTCTAGGGGCGGAGCTTGGCTAATGGCTGGCGTCTCAGCGAACACCGGCATTACTATGTTGCCATTGATCAAGAGGATTAAACTCAATGGCAGGGGCAGTTGGCTCCAGAACCTCTCAAGCATCTGACTAGTATTCAATGCCCACGCTCTTGCACTAGAATGGCTTAACCTAATAGCGTCGGCTACTTGTCTGCTGTTGGTAACGATATTTATCGGTATGAGACCTCGGCAAAATCCCACGGATCTATTCTCAACCTTCGTCCTATTTGCGGATGAGTATTTTGCTGGATGGGCGACTGACCCTCGGCTGAAGCGTAGCATTATCCGTTGTTTAGAGCAAATAGAGCCTGACATGTCTGGGGCTGCAGAGAGATTTTGCGTGATTTATTGGCATCAGCATTGGCAAGCTCAACCGATGGGTCTAGCGAGTGAACACTTATCCGCTTATTTACAGGAAGCTTGCTATTGGGCAGCCTCCAGGTTTAGATCTCAGCTCGTTAACAAGCACAGCAAGTTGACCGATTGTTTTCAAACGGCGATCGCAGACTTACCCAAAGTTCTTAAAGGGTATCATCCCGATCAAGGAGCCAGCCTCAAAACCTACGCCAGTCTTTGCTTTAGTAACATCATTCGGGACACCTTACGGCAACAGGGGGAAGCCGATAGCCGCACCGATTGGGGTTTATTGCGAAAAGTCAGCCAGAAACGACTGATGGAAGCGCTACAAGCCGTGGGGTTTTCTGAAGAGACGATCGCCTGCCATCGGCTCGCCTGGACTTGCTTTAAAGTATTCTGTGCCCCCACTGAGACACCTGCAACTCGTCAGTTGACAACCCCTGATGCAGCAACTTGGGATGCGATCGCTCAGCTCTATAATGCTCAACGCGATCGACAACTGCCCACTGCCCCTGTCGGCAACCCAAAACTATTAGAGCAGTGGCTGAAAGCTTGTGCCAATCACATCCGAGCCTATTTGTATCCTGCAACTACTTCTCTGAATGCGAGTAAATCAGAAAGTGGAGTTGGAGAACTCCAAGATGACTTACCAGACCCACAAGCACCTTTACCCTTAGCAGCTCTGATTAGCCAGGAGGAGTGGCAAGAGCGGCAAGCCCAGCGATCGCAGGTCAGTCAAATCCTTAGCAATGGATTAGAGCAACTTCCAGCCGAATTTCAAACTCTTTTGGAGTTGTACTATGCTCAAGCTCTGACTCAGCAACAAATTGCCCAGCAGCTTGAGATCAAGCAATACACCGTTTCTCGACGGATGAGCAACGCCAAGGAAAAATTATTGCTGACGTTAGCCAAATGGAGTCAGGAAACCTTGCATATTTCCCTGACCTCGACCGTAGTCAACGATATGTATGTTGTTTTGGAGGAATGGCTACAGACGCACTACCACAGTCATAGCCTTTCCTTAAAGGATGTTCCCTAATCATGTTTGTAGAAACTTCAACCGAGTGGCTAGAGATTCCGGAAGAGATCAAAAATCAAGCGTGGCAGCAGAGCCAGTCGATTCAAATTTCAGGTTTGCGGTGGCAAGCTTGCTTAAATCACATAGCGTTGCAAACCTTGTTGCCCTGGTTACAAGAGAAATCGGATCAAGAACCCAATGTGGCCTCCTTAGCGACTCCCAGCTTTTGGTCGATGATCAATGGAAGTGCCGTTACGTTGGGAACCACTCGGCTCGTGTTAATTCCGATAGAGGCAACTGATACTCAAGAATTTCGCGTGCCGCAGGAATGGGTTGATATTCCCAGTTGGGCTGGAGACTATTACTTTGCTGTCGAAGTCGATGCTGATGAAGGTTGGGTGAATATTTGGGGCTATACCACCCATGAAAAGCTGAAGATCTTAGGAGAATATGATTCAAGCGATCGCAGCTATTGTTT
>CBIHQL010000557.1:0-3294 GCA_966211855.1 uncultured bacterium | reverse complement strand
AGAGTTTAAAGTGCGAGCTAACTTGGTAGTGCCAATTTTGCAAGGAGATCACCTCTGGGGGTTACTCATTGCCCATCAGTGCAGCGGCCCCCGCCATTGGAAGGAACTGGAAATTAGTTTGCTCAGCCAACTCGCGACCCAAGCCGCGATCGCCATCCAACAGTCAGAACTCTATCAGCAGGTACAACGACTCGCAACTGTAGATGCGTTGACTCAAATCGCCAACCGTCGCCGTTTTGATGAATATCTCAGCCAAATTTGGAGTTATTTGTCTCGTTCTCACTCATCCCTCTCTCTGATTCTCTGTGATGTTGACTTCTTCAAGGCTTACAACGATCACTATGGTCATCCGGCGGGAGATATCTGTCTGCAAAAAGTGGCACATGCCATTCAGACATCTGTCAGCAGAGAAGGTGATTTACTCGCTCGCTATGGAGGTGAAGAATTTGCCATCATTCTGCCTAACACTTCTCTAGACGGGGCTTTTCAAGTAGCAGAACGAATTCGACTGGCTGTCAGAAATTTGCAACTAGAGCATCGGCAATCTCCTTTAGGGCAGCAAGTCAGCCTCAGCCTGGGGATAGCAACCTATGTGCCCAGCGCTCAATTTACCCCATCGTTGTTGATTGCTACCGCAGACCAAGCTCTCTATCAAGCCAAACAACAAGGTCGCGATCGCACCGTCAAAGCTTATAACGCTTGATGGAGAGAGAGGGGAAATTGCAGCGTAAACCAAGTGCGTCCCATTGCACTATGAGCCTCAATTCTGCCACCCAACAGTTCGGTCAGTTTTTGCACCAACGCGAGCCCTAATCCAGTCCCCCCTTGCTTCCAAGGATCTGTACTAGGAACGCGGTAAAACTTTTCAAAGATGCGGGGTAGCTCATGAGCTGGGATTTCGACTCCAAAATTGCTGACTTGGAGTTGAATAAATTCTGTCTGTAGGGTAGCGCTCACCAAGATCCGCTCACCCGGTGGTGTATATTTGCAGGCGTTGTTTAACAACTCAGCTAGGATACGAGCCAAACTTGCGCTGTTGGACAAAAAGGGAGGGAAAGATTGAGGTAACTCAACCTCAAGCTGCTGTTGCCGACCCTGGGCCCGCCCATAGAACGGCTGCACCACTCCTTGAATCCATTCGCAAAGATGAATGACCTCTAAAGTCAGAGGTTGAGTGCCAGCATCAACACGTTGTAAGTCGAGCAGATCATTGATTAAGCTAATTTCGCGATCGCACTCATCTCGCAAAACTTTTAAGTAACGGGCGGTTTTGCTATTCGGCTGACTCAGGAGATGCTCTCGACCAAGGCTCAGCTCTAGCATTTGAATCGCCATTTTGATGTTGCACACCGGAGTTCGCAGTTCATGGGACACGGTGCTGAGAAAATCATCTTTGAGCTGATTGAGTTTTTCTAACTCTTGTACTTGAGTTTGGGCCGCTTGATAGAGACGAGCTTGACGAATGGCGATCGCAGCTTGGGTTGCCACTTGTTGCACCAGACGAATTTCTCGCTCATCAAACGCTTCATGCCAAGGTCGGAAGAGCCACAAATCACCGATTACGCCTTGGTCATCAAAAATAGGGCAAGCTAACATTGCCACTTCTGTCCGGAAGGGATTAAGGACAGTCTCACAAAACTGAAAATATTGACCTTGCAGAAGTTGACTGTAAAGCTCTGGGAAGTCTGCCATTCGCAGCACCCGACCCTGAGCTTGGGGAATCGAAGTCGTGTATTCGTAGGAAATAGTAGAAGTCGTATAGTCGGAGTCATACAGGGCAGTGTCGCAGCAGGCTACTCCTAACACCTCAGCCAATGCGCGGACAGCCGTTTGTAAAATTTGGCTTTCGTCTAAACTGTCCCGTACTTTATCAGTGATTTGCTTTAGTGTCGCCTCAAAGTTGAGGGCTTGCTGGAGTTGAGCTGTCCGTTCGGCTACTTGAAACTCCAGTTGGGCATTGAGGTGCTGCACCTGTTGATAAAACTCTGATTGCTGAATGGCGATCGCAACTTGAGTGACCAATTCCTCCAAGAAATTGAGTTCAAAAGTTTGCCACTGGCGGGGGCGATCGCAGTGATGCACAATCAACAGCCCCCAGAGAGTGTCGCCTTGCAAAATTGGCATCACTAACCTGGCTTTAACTTGCAGCGATCGCAAGAAGCTGGCATAGCAAGGTGTGAGGCCCGCAGTTTCAATATCCTCAATCACCTTTACCCGCTGAATCGCGATCGGAGATTGGTATATCTCCCGCAGGCAAGGATCATACATCACTCTCCCTAGCAGAGATTGACAGCCTGCTGCCACTGATTCCACACTAACCTGACCACTACCACTGGCATTGAACCGGAAAATAATTGCTCGATCAGCTCGGAGAAACTGCCGCACCTCGGCTACGGTGGTATTCAGAATCTCTTCTAGCTCAAGCGACTGGCGAATCCGTTGGGCAATCAACCGCATCAGCCGCTCACACTCATTTTGTTGCTGGAGTGCTTGCTCTGCCTGCTTACGCTCTGTGATGTCGCGCGAGTTTACCACAATCCCCAGCACTGATGGTTCGGTGAGCAAGTTCGTCCCGATAGACTCTAAAAATCGCCATGTTTTGTCTTTGTGCTGAAAGCGAAACTCCACAGAAAGAGAGGCAAACGGGCAGTGAGATAAGGCTTGAAAGACCCGCATGACCTCTGCTAGATCATCCGGATGAATCAGCGCAAAGGCATTCTGACCAATCAGCTCTTCGGGTGCATAACCCAATATATTGATGCTAGAAGGGCTTTGATAACGCATCATGCCATCCAGTTCGAGAATGGCAATCAGGTCTGAGCTATTTTGAATCAGCGATCGCCACTTGGCTTCACTTTGAGCCAAAGCAGCTTCGGCTTGTACTTGTTGGGTAATGTCGCGCAGGCTCCAGACTCGACCCACAATTTGATTACCCAGGTATTGAGGTTGCGTATAACGCTCAATCACCCGACCATCTGTGAGGTGAACGCGATCTAGCATTTCGAGATCGGGTTGCTGAGAAATTTCTTGGATGCGTTGCAGAAACCCTGGCGGGTCAATTGTTTGATCGGCTAAGAACCTGATGCGCTCTTCACACACTGATGAGTTAGAAATCTCATCGGGCATCCGCCACATATCAATATACTTTTGATTGGTGAGAACTTTTTTATCGTTACCAACCGCTAAAATGCCATCAGCAGTGGATTCGATCGTGGCTTGCAAGAGTGAAAGAGACTTTTGGAGAGCAGCTGAGGTTTCTTTATATGCGGTGACATCATAAACTACGATGCAAAG
>CBIHQL010000556.1:0-3300 GCA_966211855.1 uncultured bacterium | reverse complement strand
AAAAGGATTTCATCATTGATCTCAAAGACGCAGGTATTTTTGCCAATTTCGTGCAAACCACCAAGAGGAATGACTTTGAGTGTCGGATTAGATGAATTTTGAGCCATGTGTATCCTTAGAAACTGTAGTGAGAAGATTTAGATTTAGCGAGCGAAAAAACCGTTATTAATGACAGTTAGTTATCGCAGCATTGCCAGAACGTTGATGAGAGGCAAAAAGCCGTGGCAGTGCTCAAAAGGTAAGCATGTAGCAGCAGGGGTTAGGCATTCATTCCGGACAAAGCGCTGGAATGTCAACATACTTGACGCTTGATAAAGTTCGCTGGTCAAGAGCAAAAATCAAAGTGTGATATTTGGTTGTTGGGAAAATTAGCAAAGTTGGGTGATGGCTAAATTAGGGCTAACTCAGCCATGACGGTCTTCAGCGTCTGCGTAATCTCAGCAGCAGGTTCGCATAGGGGTGGACGCGATGAGCCAACATTCCAACCCTGAAGCTTCATTGCCGTTTTAACAGGGATGGGGTTGGTGGTTAAGAACAGCGCTTTAAATAAGGGCAACAGGCGCAGATGGATTTGAGTTGCGGCTTGCACTTTCCCTTGTTCAAAAGACTGAATCATCGTCTGTAGCTCGGAGCCGACCAGATGGCTAGCCACGCTCACAATACCCTGAGCACCGATCGCGAGTAAGGGTAGGGTAAGAGAGTCATCTCCTGCATAGATGGCAAAGTCAGCGGGCGTTAGGCGACGAATTTGACTTGCTTGATCTACGTTACCACTTGCTTCCTTAATTGCCACAATATTGGGTACTTCGGCTAAACGGGCCACGGTTTCAGCTTGAAGGTTTTGCCCAGTGCGTCCGGGAACGTTGTAAAGCATGATCGGCAGGTCGGGGCTAGCCTCAGCGATCGCCTTAAAGTGCTGATAGAGACCTTCTTGAGGGGGTTTGTTGTAGTAGGGAACTACTTGTAAAGACCCGTCTAGTCCTAAGTGCGCTGCTTTTTGAGTAGCTGCGATCGCCTCCCGTGTGGAATTAGAGCCAGTCCCAGCCATCACCTTTGCCTTGCCAGCCACCGCTTGCTGCACAACCCGAAAGAGCTCATACTCTTCGTCCCAGGTTAAGGTGGGCGATTCTCCTGTTGTCCCGCAGACCACCAATGTATCTGTGCCGTGATCAGCCAAATGAGCCGCTAATTTTTCGACCACAGCATAGTTAACACTGCCATCTTCTTGAAATGGCGTAATCATCGCGGTGAGAACGCGTCCGAAATTTACCACGCTCTTTTTACTTCTCCTGATGTGACAGACCTGAGATGTTTGCGGTTACATCTGAAACCGGATATCAAAGATTTTTAAGTTGCCAGAGCGGATGCTGACGGAGCTAAGAGATTTTTTTCCACAAGCAGTTCAGCAATTTGCACGGCGTTGAGAGCTGCTCCCTTGCGAATCTGGTCACCGCTCAGCCATAGCTCTAATCCACAGGGATGAGAGAGATCTTGGCGAATACGACCCACTAATACTTCATCGCGACCACTGGCTTCCATCGGCATTGGGAAGTAGTTTGCTTGCCAGTCTTCTACCAGTTTCACACCGGGTGCTTTGCTAAGAGCTTCACGGGCTTGAGCCAGATCAAAAGGAGCCCCAAATTCTAGGTTAATCGCTTCTGAGTGAGCCCGGAGTACGGGAACCCGTATGCAGGTAGCCGTAATTCTGAGATCAGGAGCCCCAAAGATCTTGCGGGTTTCATTCACCATCTTCAGCTCTTCTTCGCAGTAGCCCTGTTCGGTGAGCTTGGAGTTGTGAGGAAATAGATTAAATGCGAGTGGGTAGGGGAAAATCTCAGCGCTAGGTTCTTCACCTTTCAGGATGGCCTGAGCTTGAGTTTTAACTTCTTCCATCGCTTTCGCGCCCGCGCCACTGGCTGATTGATAGGTAGCAGCAACAATCCGGCGAATCGGTTGAATTTGATGCAGAGGCCAAATTGCCACCGACATTAAAATGGTGGTGCAGTTGGGGTTAGCGATAATGCCCCGGTGAGCAGCCGCAGCGTCAGGATTTACTTCTGGCACAATCAGCGGAATGGTGGGATCCATCCGAAAGGCGCTGGAGTTGTCAATCATGACTGCGCCTGCTTCTACAATTTTGGTAGCCCACGCTTTGGAAGTGGAGGCTCCGGCAGAAGCGAGCACAATATCAATATTGTCAAAGGAGCGATCGCTTACAGCCTCGATGGGTAGTTCTTCACCCTGAAAAGTCAAGGTGCGTCCGGCTGAGCGAGGGGAAGCCAGTAGCGTCAAGTCTGCGAGCGGGAATTGACGACTAGCCAATAATTCGAGAAGTTCGGTTCCAACTGCGCCTGTTGCTCCTAAAATTGCAACCCGATAAGATTGACGCAAACTAATTTCCTCCAAAATTACAACTGAGAGTGAATAAAAATATCCGCAATTAATAAATAATGAAGCGCTGCTAACTTAATGGCTTTGATGCAGTTAACTGTAGCGATCGCCTTAACCTTGAGACGCGTTGGCTCAATTACTCTATACGCACTTAACTAATAACTATCACGAAAGCATTCGACAACGTAGACGTAAGATGACGATTTTACTCAAATCTGATCATTAGGTTTCCACATCTTAACGGATTTTGCTCCCACCCCCAAGTCTTCGTCAAGGTGAAAGCGGGCATGACCGTTACAAATCAATTTACGGTAACTCGTTCATGGCTGGTTAGGATCGGTTAGGATAGCTAATTGCAGTCAAACGAAGTTCCGCGCCGCTTAAAGCCGAGAACTGGGTGAAGTAAAGTGTGACCTGGCGATCGCGCCCTTATATCCTCTACAGGGTCTTTGCTTGAGGGCACTTTACCACGAACCTCCATTCCCATTGAACCCGATAAAGTTTAGTTGTCTAAAACCGCAGAGCCAATGAAAGTTACCCAGGAAAAACTTCCCGCCAGCCAGATTGGCTTGGAAATTGAAATTTCACCAGAAATGTCCAAAAAAGCTTTCGAGCAGGTCATTCAAGAGTTTACCCGCTCAGCCAACATCCCTGGGTTTCGCAAAGGCAAAGTTCCTCGGCAAGTGTTGCTCCAGCGGTTTGGTTCTAGCCGGGTCAAAGCCGCAGCTCTTGAAGACCTGATTCAAAAAGGGATTCAACAAGCGCTTGAGCAAGAAAAAATTGAAGCGATCGGCAACTATCAATTGCGCTCTTCGTTTGATGAGTTGGTCAGCCAATTTGAACCAGGGAATGCGATTACCTTCTCGGCTGCGGTTGATGTCCAGCCAGAAGTGAACTTAAAGCAATACA
>CBIHQL010000555.1:0-3320 GCA_966211855.1 uncultured bacterium | reverse complement strand
TGGTGGGTCAACGGCGTAACTTGAAAGAGCGGGAAGAAGTGCTCAGCCAGCATCAAGCAGTGCTGCTACGTCGGCAAGGTGGTGGAGAGGCTCCCAAGACAGAGAGCGAAATCGATCTCAGCCCTGCTTTGACTCAATTAGAAAATAGCCGTCAGCAAATCTCAGATCAGTTGCAAAAGCTCGAAAACCAAATTGAGCAGATGCGGAGTGCGATTCAGCAGGCACAGGGCATGATTGACCACCAAGCCAATGAGCAAACTCAGAAGCAGAATGAGCTGAAACAAGCAGAGCAAAATTTGCAAGTTCAGAGAGCGAATGCAGCTGAGGTGGCAGGTAAGTTGAGCCTCTACGAAGAACTGTTGCAGCCAGTGCAAGACCATGTCGATGGCGTGCGGCAGAAATTGGAAGCGTTGGCTGGGGTGTTGAATCAAGTCCAAGAGACTGGAGACTTCCAACTCCAAGCAATTGCCGAAATGCGCCAGATCTTGATGAGCTTAATGAATACGCCAGAGTTGGCAGCTTCCTAGGCTGACGTGGAGTGTGACTACGCAGAAGCATCAGGCGATCGCCCCGAATTTGGAGCTTGGAGCCAAATCCATTCTCCATCTACAATTGCGATCGCCCCTCCCGCAAACGGGTCGGTTTGAGAACGATTGGGTGCTGTAATTAAGTGCCTCAGTTTCTCAACCTGCTCAAAGTTTGCCGCTTCCCCGATAAAAACTTGTAAAAATTGGCGCATGACCCGACGTTGTAGGGCGATCGGCGCTGGTTTGAGTAGAGAGCGATTCAGACCGGGTTGCTGAGCATGCTGTGCTTGTTGTCGCAGTGTAGAAGCCGTCTGCTCTAAATACTCCACATCTGCTTGCAGAAGCTCGGCGGTTTGGGCAAGGTGCTGCTCAACTTGCTGATTAAAGTGCTGTTGTAGGTAGGGCAGTAGTTCTTGGCGAATCCGATTGCGAGTGTATTTCAAGTCTTGGTTGGTCGTGTCTTCCCAAACGGCAAGCTGAAAGGTTTCACAAAACTGAGCAGTTTCAACTCGCCTTAAGTTCAACAGCGGTCTGACCAATTGCAAAGAAGTTGTCAAAGAACGTTGCCAAGTGAGGGCTTGAAGACCATCACTGCCACTGCCGCGCATGAGGTTGTAGAGCAGAGTTTCGGCGCGATCGCTGGCTGTGTGCCCAGTCAGTAAATAGTTGTAGCCATGAGCTTCGGCAATCTCAGTCAAAGCTTCGTAGCGCCAAGATCTAGCCGCCGCCTCACTCGGAATGGCCTCGGTTGCAGTTTGTTGATAGAACGGCACTTGCCAGTCGTGAGCCAGTTGAGCAACATGATCTGCATTAGCACGCGAGTCAGCTCGCCAACCGTGGTCACAATGAGCGATCGCAATTTCCCACTTCCACTTCGGTTTTAAGTCTAGGCAGAGTTTTGCCAAACACAGCGAATCTTGCCCACCTGACACCGCAATCAATAACCGTTGCTGCTGGGGAAGTAATTGGCGCGATCGCAGCGTTTGATGCACTTTTGCATGTAACGGAGTCCAAGTAGCCATCAACAGATACTGATTGAACTAACTTTCACAGCAGATCCTGTTAGGGGCGGGTTTAGCAGATAGATTAGCGGTTGCGCATTCAACTGAATATCAAAACCCGTCCATACAGATATCTTTGTGCTCTGCCAAAAGAGAAGCAGCCAGCTTTTGAAAACTGACTGCCTAATTGAGAGTTCACGAAAATCAAGGTTTAGAAGAACCAACCATAACTGTGTAAGCCTTTGCCTAACAGATTCACACCCAGGTAACAAACCCAAACCACTGCAAATCCGGTTGCTGCCAGAATTGCTGGGCGACGACCTTGCCAACCCTTCGTAATGCGGGCGTGGAGATAAGCCGCGAAAACCAGCCAGGTGATTAATGCCCAGGTTTCTTTAGGATCCCAGCTCCAGTAAGAACCCCAGGCTTCATTGGCCCAAACTGCCCCGGCAATAATCCCGATCGTCAGCAGCGGGAAGCCCAGCCCGATAATGCGATAGCTGATGTTGTCAAGAGTGGCAGCCAAGCTCAGGCGTTGAGGGGAGAGTGGCTCAGCAGCATTAGCGGTTGTTGTTTCTAAACCCGCTAACTCTAAAACTGCTGTGTTGCCGCTGCCGTTGTTCTCAGCCGAGTAAGCCATTGCTGAGGTAGGGGTTTCTGGTGCGGTTGTTTCTCCAGCACGACGCAAACGGTAAGCAGTCTCGCGGAACCCACCTGTACCCACTGAGCTACCATGTAGCTCTACTTGTTGACCCCGAGTTGCAATCAAGAAGGCGATCGCAATCAAAGAACCCACCATCAACGTGGCATAGCTGAGCATCATCACACTGACGTGCATCATCAGCCAATTGGATTTGAGGGCAGGTACTAAGGGAGCAGAAGCTTGCATTTCATCCGGTAGGGTCAGTGCTGCGAATGCCGTAATGCTCATCGCCACAGGTGTGGTAATCACCCCGACCCAACGACTCCGACTCATGTTTTCGGCAATCAAATGGATGGTGGTGATGCCCCAAGCCAAGAAAAACAAAGACTCATACAAGTTACTAATCGGGAAATAGCCCGCTTCTAGCCAGCGTGCTGCTAACAAAGCTGCTGTCACTAAATTTGCGATCGCCACGCCAGCAGTACCAAGCGCTGGGAGTAGCGGAATTTGCGGAAACGCTGCCCCCACCCAATACACCAGCATCGTGACCAATAAAATGGCGAATGAGGCGTTGTCTAGCCCACTCTGGAGTCCAACCAAATCCATCTGCATTGCTCCCAACCGTTGTGAAGACTTGCTGCTTATACGGCCTATCCTATCCTACCGAGCTTTGGCTCCCCTTCACTAGACTCTAGGAAATTCTAGGCTTACAGCGATCGCCCTCCATCTAGCTCAACCTGACCCAGACAGTGGATGCTATGGAGAAGGATTGGGTGCAGGACTAGGTGAACTATGGCTGTTAGTAGTGGCAGCAGGACTGGGTAGGGGGCCAGGTTTTCCGCCTTTGCGAAGTTTGGCAAAAACATCAAAGCGAGTGCTGCGTTCGTCACTGACTACTGCCGTGACTCCAATGCCTTGAATTGCACTCAGCCAAGCTTTGTTGGTGGGTGCCAACTGCAACAGCGATAGATTGCTGCTGAGGGTACGGTCTACATCTACGAAGAAATGACCGTTGTTGGGTTCTAAAGCGGTTGGCATGGTGGCCTGAAACAGCGCACTACTCGCCAGTGGAGTTTGAGGTTGAGGCAGGGCTTGGGTCGCAACCGGGGCACCAAGGGTTAGGAAAGCAATGTTGCCATCCATCCAACC
>CBIHQL010000554.1:0-3330 GCA_966211855.1 uncultured bacterium | reverse complement strand
GGAACCCTGTCGGGATTGAAGCGGATCAAGCCATGTTTCTGGCAGTCCGAGCGATCGCCCAACCCAATCTGCAACTCAGCGTTGATGCCAATGGCGGTTGGACTCTGAAAGATGCCCTGTACATGAGCCAATGGCTGGCTGAGCAAGGTGTCACTTACCTAGAGCAACCGTTAGCCCGGGGACAAGAAGCCGATTTGCCTTTTCTTTATGAGCGATCGCCTTTGCCAATCTTTGCTGATGAAAGTTGTTTTACCAGCCGCGATATCCCTGCCTTAAGCGATCGCGTACATGGCATCAACATCAAACTGATGAAGTGCGGTGGCCCCAGCGAAGCGTTGCGAATGGTGCATACTGCTCAGGCTTGCGGGTTGCAGATCATGTTCGGTTGCTACTCTGATAGTGGGCTATCGAACACCGCAGCGGCTCAATTGACGGCCTTTGCAACTCATGTCGATTTAGACAGCCACCTCAACTTAATCGACGATCCATTTGTCGGAGCCACACTGCACAATGGCTGTTTGCTACCCAATGACTTACCCGGTTTAGGAGTTACCTATGCGCCTCACGCCTGAGCATCGTCTGGCAATTTTGTTGCACCAAGGCATTCGAGGCACGCAAGGCAAAACGGGGTTGTCGTTGTTGCGATATAGCGAAGCCAATTGTGTCGCAGTGATTGATCAAGATTGCCCTGGTGAATCGTTGCCAGCTTTAACCGGGATCCCTTGTGACGTGCCAATTGTGGCTTCTGTTGCTGACTCTCTCGCTTATCAACCGAATGTATTGGCGATCGGGATTGCTCCGGCGGGTGGACGACTACCAGACGCGTGGCGGCAAGAAATTGGGCAGGCGATCGCGGCAGGGATGTCAGTGATGAATGGACTGCACACACCACTCGGTAACGACCCCGAAATTCAAGCCATTCTCAAGCCCGACCAGTGGATTTGGGATATGCGCCAAGAACCGCCTGGTTTGTCGGTGGGCAGTGGTCAAGCTCGCTTACTAGAGTGTCTGCGGGTGTTGATGGTCGGCACCGATATGAGTGTCGGCAAGATGTCTACGGCGTTAGAACTGCACCAAGCCACACTACGGCGAGGGTTACGCTCTAAATTCATCGCTACAGGTCAAGCGGGGTTGATGTTGGCTGGAGATGGCATTCCTCTTGATGCAATCCGAGTTGATTATGCGTCGGGTGCAGTGGAGCAAGCGGTGATGCAGTTTGGAGCCGACCACGACATTCTGTATGTAGAAGGTCAAGGCTCATTACTCAACCCTGCTTCGACCGCAACTCTACCTCTGTTACGCGGTTCTCAACCAACACAGCTAATTTTGGTGCATCGCGCGGGGCAAACCCACATTCGCAACTACAGCCACGTCAAGATTCCGCCGCTGCCAGAAGTAGTACGAGTTTACGAAACGGTAGCCTCAGCCGGAGGGGCATTTGCTGCAGCGAAGGTAGTGGCGATCGCTCTCAACACCGCTCACTTAACACCAGCAGAAGCCGAACAACACATTGAGCAAGTTCAGCTCGAAACAGGGTTGCCCTGCACCGATCCGGTTCGTCTGGGTGCGAATGTATTGTTAGATGCAATCTTACGCGATCGCTTAGCTAAGCCAAGTTTGAATTCTTAATCCACCACGCGAATCTGCCCGGTCTGCAAGCCGTCAAACACTCGATTAATCTGAAGCTGATCTTCTTTGTTGAGAGTATTTTTTGATAGCAGCGCTGACATAAAACGATTTTGATCAGTTCGACTAATCTGACGTGAGACCAAGATTTGGTCTACCAGCTCTTGGATTGGCATTTTCACGAGATGACCCTGTATGCAGATGAAACCCTGAGTTAAGCGTAGAAACTTAATAAAGTTTCTCTACTTCTTATTTTCTAAAATTAAATTGAGCTGCGTCAATGACCCGTGTCACAAGCTGCTTCTGCTTTGCGGGGTTTGCGCGATCGCTTTTAAGTTAAATGAGTATGGATCACGATTGACCGAGAGCAACAGCATCTTATAGAGTCTCCCCAAAGAAGGATTTGACCCGGTTGGTGGTAGAAGCGCGCGATCGTAACGACTCCAGCCTCTTGAGATAAAAGTTAAAATCCTTAAAGATACTTCATAAATCAATCTGGTCATGGAACGTTCCTCCGCTACCTCAGTCGCTCCGGTATCTGGTCAATATTGGCAGTGGCGCGATCAACCGATTTATTATGTGCGGGCAGGCGATCGCCATCCTCTACGGCCCCCATTACTGTTCGTGCATGGCTTTGGGGCATCTACGTTTCATTGGCGCAAAAATATTGCTGATCTGAGCAATGACTTTGAGGTGTGGGCGATCGATTTGCTGGGGTTTGGGCGATCGGCAAAACCCAACTGGCAATACAGCGGCGACCTCTGGCGTGAGCAACTGCGAGATTTCATTACCGAAATGATGGGTCAACCCACTGTTCTAGCCGGAAACTCTCTGGGCGGCTATGCAGTGCTCTCAGTGGCAGCTCAACACCCAGAAACGGCTGCGGGCGTAGTTTTACTCAACAGTGCAGGGCCGTTTACCGATACCCAACCTGCACCCAAACGTGATCCTCTGCGGGAGGTCTTGGGCAGTGCAATCCAGTCGATGTTTCAGCAGCCTTGGGCGAGTTATTTGGTGTTTCAATACACACGGCAGCGATCGGTTGTCCGCAAAACCTTACAGCGGGTTTACCTCGATCAAAGCGCCATCACCGATGACTTAATTGATGACATTCTGCGGGCTGCAAGTGATCCGGGCGCGATCGATGTCTTTGCGTCGGTCTTCAAAACCCCTCAAGGTGCAAAAGTAGATGTCTTGCTACAACAACTCCAAGCGCCACTCTTGTTGCTGTGGGGTGAACATGACCCGTGGATGAATGCCCGTGCTCGCAGTGTCAAGTTCCACCAACACTATCCCAACCTGACTGAATATTTTCTCAACGCGGGTCACTGCCCTCATGATGAAGTACCTGATCAAGTCAACAACCACATCCGCAATTGGGTTAGTACGTTGAGCGATCGCGTCGGAGTGGCCTAACTACTAAAATCTGCGATCGTTAGGTGGCAGCAGTTCAATCATCGTCTCCGTAAGGACAGGGTTTACCTTGGATCATTTCGTAATGATGCCAAGGACAATAGATAGATAACGCCATCCTTGGACGAACGCAATCCGGAGATCGGCAAGGTTCTCCAAGGATGATTTCGGCTCGCCTCAAGTTCTCCCACTCAGCATCAGATACCAAGACAAACTGGTTTGGGTCATTTCGGGACAGCCACACAAAGTGATCGACAGCATCAGCAATATCTTCGTTACCGCTCTCAAGTG
>CBIHQL010000553.1:0-3332 GCA_966211855.1 uncultured bacterium | reverse complement strand
AGTTGGACTGATTAACTATCCCCCAATGGCAGTTGCAGTCCCCATGCTGAACTGGTTTACACCGGTCTTATTCGGCTATCACTTGTTCATCAATTGGCGACACTATCCGATGTATCGCCAAAACACTCAGCGTGTCTTTCTTTGGGGAGTGTTGGTGACTGGGGTATATGGCATTTGGCAATATTTAGTAGCACCCCAGTGGGATCGCTTTTGGATGATCAGCTCTAAAGCGACTGCCTTTGGCACCCCAGAGCCGATGGGGATTCGGGTTTTCAGCACCATGAACTCTCCTGGCCCCTTTGCAACTGTAATTTTAGCGGGTCTCCTCGTTCTGTTCAGTGTATCTGGGCCGTGGCGATTACCCGCAGCGATCGCTGGCTATTTGTCATTTTTACTGTCTCTAGTCCGTTCGGCTTGGCTGGGGTGGATTGTGGCGATCGCCATGTTTATCCCTTCGCTAAAACCGAAATTCCAGATGCGCCTGATGGTGACGATTTTAGTTTTGGCTTTATGTATTATCCCCTTAGCCAATGCGGGGCCTTTTGCTGAAACGATTGGGGCGCGTCTACAGTCTCTCACCAATACGCAGGGAGACATTAGTTACAATCAGCGCTCAGAAGGCTATGCCGATGCTCTAGGCTTGGCACTCGCTGAAGTGATGGGAAAAGGATTGGGCTTTGTTTTAGAAGGCACCAGTCTGGGTAGCAATGATAGTGGGGTTTTAAGTATCTTCTTTTCGCTAGGCTGGTTTGGTGCAATTCCCTATTTGGGCGGCATTATCTTGCTGTTTTTCTGTGTGTTTCAAAACCGCGCCAGCCAAACAGATCTCTTTGCAAGTGCATCTCGCTCGATCGCTCTGGGAGTCTTTGCTCAGATTGGTTTAGGTAGTGTGACGATCGCTTTATCTGGCGTGATCTTTTGGGGGTTTGCAGGTCTTGCTTTAGCGGCTCATCAATATCATCGCTATCAAAGACAGTTAGTAGAACAAGATCTTGGAACACTTGAAAGCCAATGATAAATTTCTCTAAAACAAAGCTCAACTCAGCGATTATTCCAGCTCCAGAGTCAGCTTTGGAGCGATCGCCCAGCCGAAAAAAGCTAGAGTTGATTCAAGCTTGCCGAGGAATTGCGGCTCTTTTAGTGGTCTACTTTCATGTGCATCAGTTTAGCCAGCTGAAGCTCAATCAAACTTTTTTAGGGGGTATTTTTGCCTTTGGTGGAGCTGGTGTCGATTTCTTCTTTGTGTTGAGTGGGTTCATTATTTTTTATGCTCACCGCTTTGATATTGGGCAGAGACAGAAGCTCAAGCCTTTTATTGTAAAGCGGCTGATTCGGATTTATCCGTTGTATTGGTTAATCACATTAGCAATTTTGCCAGTTTACTTTCTAGTTCCTACCTTCGGTGAGGGATATGAGCGCAATCTTGATGTGATTGTTAAGTCTTTAACACTCTATCCACAATCCCATTTCCCTATTCTCATTGTTGGTTGGACTTTGAGCTATGAAATATTTTTCTATGTCTTATTTGGCCTGGCGATCGCCCTAAAACCTCGGTTTTCCAAGCTTATTCTTTTAGCTTGGCTCACAAGTGTCTGCATCTTTTCTTACCTTGATTTGCAAGATCAACTAGTGTCAAATCCGCCACTTTTAATTCACTTTATATTCAATTTCCATAATTTAGAGTTTGTGTTAGGGTGTTTAGCGGCTTATTTAGTTTGCCAGGAGCGTGTACTATTTGGCAGCGTTTGGCTAGTCCTCGGCAGCATTCTCTTTTTGGGAGCAGGCTTCGCTGATAACTACCAAGCTAGTCAGATCCCTGATTTATTTGCCTATGGGGTGCCATCTATGCTAATCGTGTTAGGGGCCGCAACCCTGGATATAAAAGGGGCGATCGCGGTGCCTGCGTGGCTCGGCTACTTGGGAGATACTTCCTACTCAACTTATCTGATTCACTATCCTTGTCTGTCCGCAAGTTTGATGATTGCGATCGCCCTCAACCTCACAAGCTGGCTGCATCCTACTCTTTTAATGAATGGTTTGGCAGTCATTTCTGTCATTGCAGGTTGCCTTACTTATCAGTATGTTGAGAAACCGCTAATCTCTTTGCTCCGTCAAAAATTGGTGCCGCGATCGCTACCATCTGCCAACACCCGTTGATTTTTGAGAAAGGAGAAATAATTATTGGCTCCGAGTCTAAGACTGCTGAGCTTTTCTGAGTGATTTAGGTTCAAGTCTAGAGCGTTTCTGAGGATTCCTTGGCACTCATGAATATCCTATTTTTAGACCAAAGTGGAAAGCCCGGTGGTGCAGAACTTTGTTTGCTCGATATTGCCAAACCTTATCGCGAACGCTGTTTGGTCGCCTTGTTTGTGGATGGGCCCTTTCGCGATCTGTTGACCCAACACCAAATTCCCACCCAGGTCTTGAGCGATCGCCCACTCCAGGTGCGTAAAGAGAGCGGTTGGTGGCAAGGCGCGAGCAGCTTGACTCAATTACTGCCTTTAGTGACGAAAGTAGTGCAGTTGAGCCAGCAGTACGACCTAATTTATGCCAATACTCAAAAAGCTTTGGTTGTCGGGGCTTTAGCCAGTTTCCTAAGCCGTAAACCTTTGCTTTACCATCTCCACGATATTCTCTCAGTCGATCATTTCAGTGGCATGAATCGTCGTTTGGCTGTTACCCTTGCCAACCAGTTTGCCACCGTCGTGATTGCCAACTCTCAAGCCAGTCAAACCGCTTTTATTGAGGCGGGTGGTAACCCTAATCTGACGCAGGTTGTCTATAACGGCTTTGAGCCACAGCAGTATCAAACTATCTCTACAACTCCATCAGAAGTAGAGAAACTCCGGCAAGACTGGGGCTTAACCGGAAAATTCATTGTCGGGCACTTTAGCCGTTTATCTCCTTGGAAAGGCCAACACATTTTATTAGATGCTTTAGCTCAATGCCCGGAGGATGTCAACGCGATTTTTGTGGGAGACGCCCTATTTGGTGAGCACCTGTATGTGCAACAGCTCCAAGACCAAGTAATTGCGTTAAATCTCCAAGAGCGGGTGCGTTTTTTGGGGTTTCGCTCCGATGTTGTGACTTTAATGCAAGCTTGCGATTTAATTGCCCATACCTCAACGGCTCCAGAACCGTTTGGTCGGGTAATTGTCGAGGCTATGTTGTGCGGCAAACCAATTGTGGCGGCTTCATCTGGGGGTGCCGTAGAACTAATTAATCCTGGAATGAGTGGTTGGCTAGCAGATCCTGGGAACCCTCAAGAGTTAGCAGATGTAATTCAACTTTGTCGGAATCAACCTGAGCGATCGCAAATGATGGCTCGTCAC
>CBIHQL010000552.1:0-3335 GCA_966211855.1 uncultured bacterium | reverse complement strand
AAGCACTCGCAGTAATTGCCACGATTTTAGTAGAGCGAGGAGAAGATCGCTCAACGTTAAACTTTCGTTCCCATTCACGGATTTGGCGGGTGGTTTCATAACCATCCAACACAGGCATATGCATATCCATAAACACAAAGTCGGGTTGCCACTGCTGCCAAAGTTCAAACCCAATTTGACCGTTTTCTGCTTCTCGGACTTCAAATCCTAGCTGGGCCAAAATTCTGCTCAACAGCAGCCGATTCGCAGGACTATCTTCGACAATCAGTAGCCGATATTGAGGTTGATTAGGCGCGATCGCAATCACTTTATTAAAGAGAGAGACAGGCGCGATCGCTTTTGATACTGCCGGACAGAACCGAATATAAAACGAAAAACAACTCCCTCGACCGACTTGGCTATCAACTGAGATCTCTCCACCCAGCAGTTGCACAAAACTTTGGCTGATGCGCAACCCTAAACCTGTGCCATCTTTTGATTGCCGCCCTGCCTGGGTCTGTTGAAACGCTTGGAACAAATGCCCCATTTCTTCAGCAGCGATACCTGGCCCAGTATCCTCAACTTCAAAGGTGAGCCGTTCTGGATGGGTGGGCTGGCTCTTCACTCGCAACACCACCTGCCCTGACTCAGTAAACTTAATGGCATTGCCGAGTAAATTGATTAACAATTGTCGCAGTTTCTTTTCATCTGTTTTGATGAACTCAGAGATAGCCGGATCACAAATGAACTGTAGTTCTAACCCCTTTGCCTGCGCTTTGAGTTGCAGCATTGACTCAAGCGAATGCAACAACTTATGGAGACTAAACTCGGTTTCATAGAGGGAGAGGCGTCCCGCTTCAATTTTGGACATCTCTAAGACATCGTTAATCAGCCCTAAAAGATGCTCACCACTTTGGTTGATAATTTCGATGTAGCGTTTTTGGTGGGGGGGGAAGTTGGCATCCCGCTGCATCAACTGGGTAAAGCCAAGGATGGCATTCAGCGGAGTCCGCAACTCGTGACTCATGTTAGCGAGAAAATCCGTTTTGGCTCGACTGGCTGCATCCGCGATTTCCTTAGCTTGGCGTAGTTCTTCGGCCTGTTGTTGGGTACGGGCAAACAGTTCGGCCTGTTGCACTGCTACACCTAACTGATTGCCGATTTGGGTGGCAATTTGCACCTCAGCCGCTTGCCACTGTCGAGGCCCCTGGTTTTGATAGATCGCCAACAACCCCCAAAGCTGATTGCCACAAAAGATGGGGGCAATGACATAAGCCCGCGCCTGTAGTGCTTCTAAGAATTGTAAGTAGCAAGGACTAAAGTTAGTTTGGTAAATATCGCTCACACAGCGGTAACTGTTTTTATGACGATAAATAGCCCCTTCTGTAGATTGAAGGTAAGTATCCTCAATTAAAGTGGCTGGCGTTTTGTCATTAGCGATCGCACAGTTGGGGTCTTCAAGCGTCATGCGGGTGAGAGTCGGGTCTTGAGCCTGCCGAGACAACAAACTGGGCCAGCCCTCTGCCACCGATTCTGCCACTAACTCACCGCTCCAATCAGGTTTAAATTGATAGATCAGAACGCGATCGCATTGAATCACCCGGAGCAATTCAGCCGTTGTGGTCTCAAAAATTAGTGACAACTCTAAACTCTGGCGCATTTGCAGAATCACCTGGTTGGTGGCTCTCTCTCGCTCTGCCATCAACCGGATTGCTGTTTCTGCTGCCCGTCGCTCTTTAATTTCCCCTTCCAAAGTTGTGTTGGCAGTTAAAAGCTCGGTGGTGCGCTCTTGGACTCGTAACTCTAACTGCTCATAGGCACGATGTTTTGCTTCCTCAGCCCATTGTCGTTGCAATTCAGTCGCGGCCCTAGCGGCAAATACACTGAGTAAAGCTCTCGTGCGATCGTCTGGGGCATAAGGTTTGACATCGAGCACACACAGGTTGCCAATCACCTGATGATTGTGGTCAACGAGCGGAACTCCCACATAGCTTTCGGCTTGCAATTCCTTTAGTAGAGCCATGTGGGGAAATAACTGCTGTAAATTGCTCGGATAATTTTGCGGTCGCCTACTGAGCACCACAGTCTCACACGGCGAACCAGCTACTTCATAGTCAAAATTGTCAACCAGGCGATCGCCAGCCCACACAGCTAGACTCCGCAATTTTGTGAGAGAGCAATCTGGTCCCTCTACCAGCGTCACATAGGCCACATCCAGAGCCGCAGCTAAATTTTGCACCAATGCTGGGAAAAAGTCTTTGCCAACCACCGATGCAGTCCCAGCCACAATCATTTGCAGAGTTTCTTCGGTTCGTTGCCGTTCTTCAACTTGCGTTTTTAGTTCTTGGTTTAGTGCTTCCAGCTGCTCTGGCGTCCGCAATCCTAAAAATTGTGGCAAGAGGTCTACGAGTTGCAAGGCCGTGTAGCAAGAAATCAAGGCGGTTGCGGCTCGCTCTATCCCAACTAGCCAGTAGTCTGGATGCCACAACGTCCAAATATCTAATAGATGGCCCACCCCACAAAGGATAATAAAAGCCCCGAATAAAATAAAAACTTTTGAAAAAGGCATGTCACTTCGCTTGCGCACGAAGTAGATCAGCATCGCGGGGATCGAGAGGTAAGCGATCGCAATCAACGCGTCACTCACGATATACAGACTCACCAGTGGTGTTTGCCACAGGTAGCAGTGCCCGTGCGGCATATAGTAACTTTGAGCCAGAACCAAGCTAAACAAGTTCAGCATCATGGGTGACGAGTCGCAGTGATCAATCGACGTTAGCAGTGACTTGGCGATGAAGCTTAATCATAACCACTTCGCCTTAGCCTATTAATCCCATTTCTAGGCCCTAATCATTCAAGTACTGAGATAGCAATATCAACAGCCAAGCACTACCTATAAGCTGCGTAAGTCTATTTACTCAAACAACTTCTATATTTTGTGTATTTGCGGTGCCAACTGGCTTTATTAAAGCTCTAAAAGAGTAGCAGGTTTTAAACAGAACACAGGTGAACCCTCTGAAGTTTGAATCAAGCTTTCAATCGCTTGAACTTGCAGCTTTTGCTGATAAATAGCTGGGATCTCAGTAAACTGCGTTTCAGCTACTTCTAAAATACGGGGTAAATGGCTTACTGCAATGCCGATCTTTTGCAAATCGATTGTGCAAATGATCAAATAGTCTGATGGCTGAGTCACTACCTGAGTAGAAAATATTTTAGAAAAATCTATTAAGGTAATTGTTTGATCATTATGGCGAACTAGACTATAGCCATTTTCTAACGAACCATAGGGTGTAAAACCCTTCACAATATGTTGAGTAGATTCGATCGCGATCGCAAACTGCTCATTAGCCCAGGTA
>CBIHQL010000551.1:0-3335 GCA_966211855.1 uncultured bacterium | reverse complement strand
ACTTGTCTCGGAAACAAGCACTCTGTCCATCTGAGTTACATCCTCATTGGGAGCCTTGACGGGAGTTGCACCCGCTTCTTTCTGGCTGAGAACCAGAACGACTTCTCTATTCGTCCACAAGGCCACACGGGGATGACGGGATTTGAACCCACGATCTTTCGCTCGACAGGCGACTGCTTTGAGCCGGACTAAGCTACATTCCCAAAGGTGGCGATTCAGTTTTCAAGGTTCAGGGGGTTGACTACGCTGCCTTTGTGAGGGGCTGTAGTGTTGATACTACATTTGTAATACAACGTACTACAAAGTGTCAAGGGGATACTACAACTTTTTTTCGGGAAGTGAGAGGGCAATCATGGAAAGGATGGCTAGACTGCCCTCTTGGACTGGGCTGAGTAATTAAGTCGATGTAGAGATGTATGCTTCACTCATCTGCCACAGCTTGTAGATGAAGAACTCTGCCCGTTCACGAAGTGTCTCTGAAAGAGAATCGCTCAATACAGATAGAAATATGCCTTCACGAGCTTCCTTGCTCTCGGCCATCCAGCTTCTGCTTAGATTGAGTTCTACGAACTCGTCATCGACTGGAATGACCTGACTCTTCCACGGCACTCCTGCCGTAGTGACATTTCCAACTGCTTTAGTTGAGGAACGTCAGCCGGCAATAGAAAGGAGGCATGACCTGGCTGTAGATGAATGGTTTGTCCTAAGCGCATTGCCAGAACAACTCGCTGGGCGATCACTAACTCAGGAGAGGACAGCACCCGCTCCATGTACAGTCCGTCTTCGGTGTAGTTCAACTTCAACATCGGTCTTGCCTCCTTTTTGCTTAGTCTTAGGTCAGTGGTCAGTAGGCTGCTCTTTCCAGAACTGCTCGGCAAATGCAATAGCAGGGTGAATGGGTGCTTTCGGTTTAGTTCTCAGCACCATTCCGGTTTCGTGTAGTAGGCGATCACCCTTGGCAGAGTTGCACTTCTCACACGCAGCCACCACGTTGTCCCAGGTGTGAGTGCCACCTTTGGAACGAGGAATGACGTGATCCAGGGTGAGACGTTTGGTGCTGCCGCAGTACTGGCAGGCATGATGATCGCGGCGGAAGACTTCGCGACGATTGACAGGTGATAGCTTCCACCGCCGCTCTGGATTGCCACTCGTCAAGCGGATATGCTCAGGTACTTGTAGTACGACACTGGGAGAACGCACTTCCCAGGTTTGGAGACTGTTGAACTCCAATGACTCGGCTTGACCCGTGACTAGAAGCACGATCGCCCGTTTGAGGTTGATGCGAGCTAGGGGGAGGTAGTTCTTGGAGAACACCACAACCTGGTTATGTAGTATGGGAATCTTCTGACTCTGCTCTGTTGCTTGCATAAATTCACTCCTCAAAAAACAACCCCCACTTCTGATAGCCAGGAGCGGGGGTAAAGGAAGTTGACGTGTTGTTTCCTTATGTCGGTGTCAGGCTAAACCTGCACCTCCCGCTGCTCGTAAATTGATCCGGATTGAGTTGTCCGGTGACTGTTCCATCAATGCTTTCTTTGGCGGATTGACCACCACTAAACCGATACGCTCCCTCACACGTAAACAGCACCGATGCTCTGACCCAACCTCGATGGGGCAGAACAAAAGCACTGGATAAGGTGGCGAGAAGGCTGCGTATCATGGAAGGCTGTATTACTTGTATTACAATCTGGATAGCTAAATACTACACTTGTAGCATCATATTGTCCACCCAATTTATTCGTTAGGCAGTTCGGTATGGATACACGTAAATCAGGTTCCACTTCGGAAATGCAAGTAACGAGTATCCGACTGGAACGAGAACTGAAGGGGCGATTGCGAGAGCTTTCCGGCGAACAAGGGTATCAATGCCTGATCCGAGAAGTGCTTCGACAATTCGTGGAGCAACGAACAGTAACTGCTAGGCGACCGCCCTCTCAACCTCCGCTTTTATCCAGGTCAGATATTCGAGCCACTTTCCAGGTGATCGCTCAGCAAAAAGAGCGTTGTGCCATTACAGGTCAACTCATCCAACCCCAGCAATCAATGTGGCTAGGTCTCACCACAACGGGCGAGCTTGTTCCTTTAAGTACTTAGGCACTTTAACCGTGAACCCTCATTTTTAGTCCTGCCAGAAATCCTTGAAGCGACCAGGAGCCAGCTCGGTATAGCGCACTGTATGCTGGATATTCTTGTGCCCCATGTAGGCGTTGAGCCGAGATACGTGTAAAAGTTGATCATATAGGCATCAAAGCCTTGCAGAAACTCGCTTTCAGCTATTCCTAAGAATGAGGTTGCCCTACTGCCCAGCGCGGCAGAAGTACAACCGGAGAAGTACGGATTGGCGTACGCTTAAACCTGATCGCTGTCCTGCTCAACATCGTATCCTGTTCTATCCCATCAAGAACTGATTGGCAACTCTATCGTAAATATGGTTTGCTCTGCATTGCTGCTAACCTGAATACATCCTCCTAGAGACTCTGCCTGCCGCTTGACCAGAGTCAACCCTAAACCTGTTCCTCCTTGCTTCCAGCGATCGCCTCCAGGGATGCGATAAAACTTATCAAATAGATGAGACAAAGCATCGGAGGGAATGGCTTTCCCTGTATTGCTCACCGATAGCTGTACCCGCTCATCTAATCGCTTTGCCTCGACAGTAATCATTCCACCGGGAGGGGTATATTTACAAGCATTGGTCAGCAACTCTCGCATGATGCTAGTGAGCTTTTCCTCATCTGAAACCAGGAGTGGCATAGACTCTGGCATCTGCAGGTGAAGGGTCAGAGTTCGAGCTGCCGCCTGTTCCTGATAGGATGAAACGATCGCTGGAAGCCATGGCAAGAGATTTATCTTTTCCCAAATTGGAGTCATCTCTCCCAGTTCCAGATGTTGCAGCTCTAACAGGTTGTTGACTAGGTTCAACTCCCGGCTACACTCTGCTTTCAAAATACTTAAATAACGAGGAACCCGATTGATTAGGGTTGCAACTTTTCCCGTCTTCCCCTCTGGGCTGCTTGTTTCTTCGATAGGATGCTGTGCATTGAATAAACATTGGCTCAGAGCTAACTCCAACAACTCGACGGTTAATTTGATGCTCGTGAGTGGGGTGCGCAGCTCGTGAGACACCGTACTTAAGAAGTCATCTTTCGCCAGATTGAGTGCCTGTAACTGCATCTCCACCTGCTTGCGTCCACTGATATCAACCAAGCAGCCAATAAACCCAACCAATTCGCCCTGAATATTGTACTCAGGCACGGCTTGGGCAAAGAGCCACTTGAGGGAACCATCCGCATAGAGGTATCGAGGCTCAACTTGGTAAGTTGGGCGATGACCCAGCC
>CBIHQL010000550.1:0-3339 GCA_966211855.1 uncultured bacterium | reverse complement strand
GTGAGGAGTAGGAAGTAGGGAGATCATACGGGTTCTTAAGCTTTGGGAACGCGATCGCCAGAGAAGTTAGAAGTATTTCAACACCTTACTATCTCTCCTGCCTTTCCCCTTCTCTCCCCAACTCCTCACTCCCTCACTCCCTCTCTCCTCACTACCTCCTCGGTGCAAAAATCTCAGCGAAGAATTGCTTCATATCTTCCCAAGAACGGCGGTCGGCTTTCATATTGTAGGCAGCTCCCTTGCTGGGGTCATTGCCTGCTTCAAGCTCGGTAAAGCTATGCACCGCGTTACCATAGCTGACGAGTTGCCAATCTACGTTCGCGTCGCGCATTTCTTTTTCAAAGGCTTGTACCTGCTCTGGGGGCACATAAGGGTCATCTGCACCATGCAGCACTAAAACTTTGGCCTTGATATTTTTAGCATCGTCAGGATTGGGGGTATCGAGATTGCCGTGGAAGCTAACCGCTCCGTCAATATCAGCCCCACTGCGAGCGAGTTCTAGCACCGCACCACCGCCGAAACAATAGCCGATCGCTGCGATCCGCTCCTGGTCAGTCATGGGTTGTTGCCGCAGTACATCTAACCCAGCTTGGGCGCGATCGCGTAGCAGTGGGCGATTAGAACGATATTTCGCGGCTTCGGCACCTGACTCATCCGGTGCTTTTGGGCGAACTCCTTTACCGTAAATGTCGGCTGCAAAGGCCACATAGCCCATCTTGGCGAGTTGTTCGGCACGGCCCTTGACATACGGCCCAACCCCTGTCCACGTATGGACGACTAATACCCCAGGGCGCTTGCCTGTAAAGGTATCGTCATAGGCTAGATAACCTTCGAGCACCGTATCGCCTTGCTTGTACTCGACAACTTGGGTGCGTAGAGCGGCCTGGGCACTCGCCGACCACACCAAAGCAACCAACGGGGCCAAACAAACAGCAGAGAAAATTCGCGACTTCATCATTAATCTCGTTATTGAGCTTGTTCTCAAAAAAATCCCCCAAGATCGTAGTTTGGATCGAGGGGGAATGGGCAACATCTCATCGGAGGAGCGCAGAACTATGCGCCTTCAAGTTGATTCAGTGCTTACTTGAGCACACCCAAAATTTCACCCGTTTGAGGAGCTTGTAGTTGCGGAGCTGTCAACACGCGGGAGAACAAGCGTGAGGGAGATTGCTCAGCTACTAAGGGCAGAGAATTTTGCACTTGAGAGGCGATCGCGACGGTTTTTACGTCGTACAGTTGGGTCGCTAGCTTAGGGTACAAACCAATCCCGATGATCGGCACAATCAAGCAAGCGGTGATGAACAGTTCACGAGGCTGCACATCCCAGAACTTGATCTGCGCCATTTCTGCGGTTGGGTTGCCGTAAAACACTTGGCGCAACATCGAGAGCAAGTAGATCGGAGTGATGATCAATCCAACCGCTGCCAACAAGACCACAACCACTTTGAAGGAAGCGCTATAAGCTTCGCTGCTGGTAAAGCCGAGGAATACCGTCAGTTCGCTAATGAAGCCGCTCATCCCAGGCAGTGCCAAAGAAGCCATCGAACCCGTCGTGAACAAGGCAAACACAATCGGCATTTGCTTCGCCATTCCACCCATTTTGTCCATCATCAGGGTGTGAGTCCGCTCATAGGCCACACCAGAGAGGAAGAACAGCGCGGCGGCAATCAAACCGTGAGAGATCATTTGCAGCATCGCGCCACTCAGACCTAGCTCGGTAAACGAAGCAATCCCAATCAGCACGAAGCCCATGTGGGAAATTGAGGAGTAGGCCATCCGGCGCTTCAGGTTGGTTTGGGCAAAGGCGGTCAAACCTGCGTAGATAATGTTGACTACACCCAGCAAAGCCAAAACCGGAGCGAAGTAAACGTGGGCATGAGGTAGCATCTCCACGTTCATGCGGATCAGCGCATAGCCACCCATTTTTAGCATCACACCTGCCAACAGCATGGACACAGGCGCAGGTGCTTCACTGTGAGCATCTGGCAGCCAGGTGTGCAATGGGAACATGGGCAGTTTGACGCCGTAAGAAATCAAGAAAGCCGCATAAACAATTAGCTCAAAAGTCAGCGAGTAGTCTTTGAGAGCTAACTCGCGCATGTCGAAGGTGACGTTATCACCATAAAAGGCCATTGCAAAAGCGCCGACCAGGATGAAGAGTGAGCCAACCGCCGTGTAGAGAATAAATTTGGTTGCGGCGTAAAGGCGTTTCTGACCACCCCAGATAGAGATTAAGAGGTAGATCGGTACCAGCTCTAGTTCCCACATGAGGAAGAACAGCAGCAGATCTTGGGCTGCAAACACCCCGATCTGAGCGCTGTACATTGCCAGCATGAGGAAGTAAAACAGGCGTGGCTTGTGGGTGATAGGCCAAGCTGCCATGATGCCGAGGGTTGTCACCAAAGCGGTCAAAATGACCAGAGGCATAGATAAGCCATCCACACCTACTGACCAGTTCAAGCCAAGTTGAGAAACCCACGTGTAGGTCTCGACTAGTTGCAATTCGGAGTTTTGGAGATCGTAGTGCTGCCAGAAAGTGAAGAGAGTTAGGACTAGATCTACTAAACCAACCCCCAAAGCGTACCAGCGGACAACTTTGTTGTCTTTACCGGGCAAGAAGGGAATCGGCAGGGACGCTACCAGAGGCAGCAGGATAATGGTTGTGAGCCAAGGAAATTGGGTACTCATGTCAAGACCTAGAAATCGGTCGTTTCGTTACGAAGGGCATTCAGGGTGCTGAATCAATCCGTCTCGATTTGATAGGAGGTCTACCGATTGAAGGGAGGTCAGACCGGATGGTGCTAGGCGCTCTCGAAATCGATGATTGAACAATTGGGATAGCAGCTTAACCAGTAGCCCAGGCTAGAGGGAATTTGCTTCTCCCGCCGCTCCTGTAAAACGTTTCCTTGACAGACTGAGTCAACACAAAGGAAGACGATTAGGAAAATATACTCAACTGAGAATATATACCTAAATACATGTTATTGCACTTTATTACGAAATGTAAACCACTATTTTTAAATTTCTAGTGAAGTTTGATACAGATTTTTGTGGCACTATCCCCACTTGGGTGAGGTTGCGATCGCTCAACGTCATTTCAGACACCCCCTCAATATCTAAATTTTTGTTTACTTTTCTTCTTGAACTTGTGTAAATCAGGATGAAGAGCTGTAACTACACGGTTTCCACCGAGATTTCCGCTGCGTCTCTTTGAGCGAACTGGATGATTACGAAATTGAACGGTTGCAACAGCGATATCCTAATCAATGAGGAATGCTTGCAAGCTCCTGGCAAATTCTTGATTGTGCTGTTTTTCATCCCGACCCATGCTGACCCAGC
>CBIHQL010000549.1:0-3355 GCA_966211855.1 uncultured bacterium | reverse complement strand
ACCCGCGATCGCGCTTTCTTCAGTGTGACGAGCCTCAGCAATCTTCCGATCAATCTCTCCGTACACTTGAGATTCAAACTCTCGAAGTTGGCTTTCGATCTGAGTTTCTAGATTTTTGGCGATCGCTTGGAACTGGCTCGTAATATCACTACGAACCTCAGACATTTTTCTCTCGGCTTCTCGCTCTTGATGGATAGAATAAGCATCAACTGCTACTGAACCCAATGCCATAGCAGGCCCAATAAATTTAGCTGCCTTACCAATATTTTTGGCAATGCGAACCGCCTGGAAAGGTTTAAACTTAAATCCTACAAACTTTCCAACTTTCTGAACTCCTCGGTGCACATCACTTCCTACTACATTCATAGAACGGAGAAGTCCTGGTTTTGCTGTCGAAAATATTCCGTTGGTTGCAGCACTTGCTAATTTAGCTCCAGCTTTTTCTCCAATCTGTGCAAGCAATTTAATTTGACATCTCAAAGAATTCAGATCTGTACTAACATCAAAGTCTTGCATCGATATGGTCTGATCTTTCTCTAAACGAGTAATAAATGCTTGACTTAGCTCGCTTTGCAGAACCTTTTCAACTTCTACTTGTATCAAGTCAATAGCTGAGTCAATAACAACTTGCAAGGCATCTTCTGCTTGTTCATAGTGCTGTCGTATATTAATCTCAGCTTGTTTAGATAAAATCTCGAAATTAGCTTCAGTGCCTACAGTCGAAGCTAGATCTACACCTTCTTGAAAAACCGCCGCCGCCATTTTAAGTGAAATTCCTTGAACTTTAGTTCCTAGTCGATCGCGCTCTTTGCGAACTACACGAGAGAGGCGTGTGAGTAGTTCAAGAAAGGTCGAATCTTGACTGGAGTTACGAACAAAGCTAACTTGAGCTTCATCTAAACAACCTAAAGCAATCCGAACAGGGGTGTCAAGACGTGCAAGTAAAGCACGACTATGAACAAATTGGTTGAGTTCGTTAATGAACGTTTGGAAGCGGCTAATATCGACTAAAAAGTCTTCCTGATCATCAATGCCTTCACAGTAATCCTTAGCATCTATAAAACAAACAGGAAATTCATCTAAGCTATATGGCTGTAATGCATCAGAAAGGCTCTTGCGATAGTTAGCAATCTTCTCCTCCTCAACTCCAGCTTCATCAGACATCTTGTTGATGACCAACATCATCTTCCAACGATAAGCCTTATCAAAAGCTAACTTCTTAAAATTCTCAATTGTAATTGAGTCAAACAGCATGTAGGTCAGGCAAAAAACTAACAGATCTGATTTCTCAATTGCATCATACGTAATTTCATCGTGATCTTTACGATCTGTAAACAAGCCGGGAGTATCTACAAGCCTAATACCATTCCACTTATAGGTAGACGTCTTATCAGTTGAAATATCGGCATCAATACAAATATCTCGTTGACCTGTAAGGGCAGAAACAATAGTCGATTTACCCGCACTATACTGTCCGATAAAGGCAACGCTAAGCACTCCCTGCTTTTGATATTCTGCTAATGCTTCACGTAGCTTTTGTTGTATCTTGATAAATTCTACAGTCTTGGTTTGAGCTAGCAAATCGTCAAATTTAGCACAAGTATCGCTAAATCTTCCACCAATATGAGCCGCATTAAAGCTTGTATTACCTTGAACCATTGCTTGCTCCTTTCACTAGAAGTTAATTGTTGGGATAGAAATATCTTCCTGAAGAACTTCTTTAAGTTCTTCAAGAGACTTCCCTGAATTTAGGGAGGTTTTTGTGTAAATGATTAGTTGTTTCCCAAATTCTCGTTCGACCTTACCAATACTGTTATTAATACTTACCTCACTCAAAGGATCTCTCTGCTCTGTGAAATAGTCAACAATGCGCTTTGCATATGCATAGTTAAGGTATTGAGAAGCCCTAGCCAACTCAGCCTGAGATTTTTCAAGATAGTCTGAGATTTTCTCCAATCCTTGAGTTAAGTCACTAAAGTATTCTAAAATACTCTTCTCTACCAAATAACAGTTTTGGCTGAAAGTTTTCTCAACTTTTTCGCGTATGGCAAGCTTCTGATCTTCAATTTGTTTTTTAAGTGAGTCTCTGATATTGTTAACAGCTTCGCGGCGCTTTTCTTTCTTGCTTTTAATGTCAAGAAATTTGAATAGAAAAAACTCACTCAGCATGAAAGCACCAACAGCTAATAGTTCTAATGGTGGAAATAGAAAGAAACCAAAAACACCGATTAAACCCAAAGCGAGTCGGAGTGTTTCTCTGTCCAGTCCAACGTTATGTTGTTGAGTAAAATGGAGTGTATCGGCTTCTAGCGCAGCAATCAGCTTGAACTCATTACCAACTTCCTCAAGAATTTCTTGAGCTTCTTGTGAAAACTGTTGACAAGCCTGCTCAGTAGCCAATTTCAGTAGTTGCTCAAAGTTTATATCTTTAAGCGTTCTCTCCCAACCTAATTTCTGCTTCTTCTGGCTAGAGTTCCAATAACTTTCAGCAAAAGCTGGTACTAAATTCAGAGCAGTCTGAAAAATCTCATCAATTCTTTGGTGTAAAGCTTCTAGCGCATCATTCTCTGCTCTTTTGAGGCTCTCCTGGATAGAATTCTCTTTTTTTTGAAGAGTTTCTGCAAGTTGCTTATATATTTGAGCTTGATATATGATCCACTTCTGAATTTCGTCAATTGGGCCAACAGTAGATCCGAGTAATGTTTGTGATCTACGAATCACTCCATCTCTGATCAGAGATAGACGAATTAAGTCAAGAAAACTCTGGACTCTACTAGCCTGAAATAATTTTTTGCTAGCTGCTGTGTCCTCAGTTTCACAAGACAGTTGTGCAGCTAAGAGCATAACTGGGATAATACTAAAGTAGCCATTTGCATAATGCTGATGTGCATAACGGCGGATGCGCTCTACATGACCGCTTAGGCCACTCTTACCATCCATCGCGAATAGCTTATCGGGGTTTTGCAAAAAATGCTCTAGCCGTCTAGGATCTCGCAAATTATTTTTGACATTCAATAAAATAATTAAAGGTTTTGACTTTTCTTTTAAAAGCCTCAAAAAACTAAACTCAGTCTCTTGAATACTGTCATTTGTGACCACATAGCAAATCACATCCGACTCATCAATAATGCTTTGAGCAATCTCTTCATCTGTTTTTCCACCTGGGGCACCAATACCGGGGGTATCAATGATACGAATTTTCTTCCACTCATAAACTCGGTTGTAGCGAGTAGTACGTTGCTTACCAACCCCAATGGCATTCCAACCTTCATTTGTGATAATGGCATGGAGTGTACTTTTACCAGCTTTCGTTTTACCCATGAAGGCAATCGTAAAGTGATTAAGAGCACGCTGT
>CBIHQL010000548.1:0-3359 GCA_966211855.1 uncultured bacterium | reverse complement strand
CAGGAGAGAGAAATGGCAAAAAAAGTATCACGACGTCTGCAAGAACTGCAGAAAAAAGTAGAAGAGAGAGCTTATGAGCCTCTAGAGGCGCTCAATCTTCTCAAGGAAACCGCAACAGCTAAGTTTGCTGAGTCAGCGGAAGCTCATATCCGCCTGGGTATTGACCCCAAGTACACCGACCAACAACTGCGGACTACGGTAGCGCTACCCAAGGGAACCGGACAAACCATCCGTGTTGCCGTAATCGCTCGTGGTGAGAAAGTTGCAGAAGCGAATAACGCTGGCGCTGATATTGCTGGCTCAGAAGAATTAATTGATGAGATTCAAAAGGGCATGATGGACTTTGATGTCCTGATTGCAACCCCCGATGTCATGCCCCAAGTTGCAAAATTGGGTCGTCAGCTCGGTCCTCGGGGTTTGATGCCCTCGCCAAAAGGTGGTACAGTTACCTTCGATATTGCTCAAGCAATTTCCGATTTCAAAGCTGGTAAGCTAGAATTCAGAGCAGACCGAACGGGGATTGTTCACGTCCTGTTTGGGAAAGCTAATTTCTCTGCAGAAGATCTGCTAACCAACCTCAAAGCTCTCCAAGAAACGATTGATCGGAACCGTCCTTCGGGAGCTAAAGGTCGCTACTGGCGCTCAATCTATGTTTCCTCTACGATGGGACCTTCTATCGAGGTGGACATTAACGCGCTGCGAGATCTCAAGACGGGTGAAGTTGCTTAAGCGATCGCAAGATTGAAGGTTGCAACTGCTATCTGGGAGAACAAGTTTTACCTAACTCATTTCAACTCAAATTGAATACGCAAAGCCAGAGACAGCAGGTGCTCATTGCTTAATTGCCTGCCGAGGTTGAAACTTCAGGATTTGATTTGTCCGTTTGCCTAGTTGCAAAGTGTGACACGCCAAATCAAGTGCGAAACCCGGCTTTAGTGTCCGGGTTTTTTTCTGGCTTTGCGTGAGAAGGGTGAAAGTTTATAGCATTCTGCAAGTTTGTTAAGGAGGTGAGACAAGTATGGGCAGAACGCTAGAGGATAAGAGAGCCATTGTGGCAGAACTCAAACAAAATTTGAGTGAAGCCCAAATGTCTTTTGTGATTGACTATAAAGGCTTGACTGTTGCTGAGATCACTGATCTACGTCGGCGCTTGCGTCCTACTGGATCAACCTGCACCGTCACCAAGAACACGTTGATGCGAATTGCCGTGGATGGTGACTCTGCATGGGAACCCATGACTCAGTTGGCGTCTCAGTCTTCCGCCTTTGTGTTTGTTAAAGATGACATTGGTGGAGCAATCAAGGCGTATCAAGCTTTCCAAAAAGCAACCAAGAAGACCGAAATTCGCGGCGGTGTTTTGGAAGGCCGAGTGCTTACTGCTGATGATGTGAAGGCCATTGGTGACCTCCCATCCAAAGAGCAACTCATTGCTCAGATTGCGGGTGCAATCAATGCAGTGGCAACCCAAGTGGCAGTGGGCATCAACGAAGTGCCTGGTTCTTTGGCTCGTGCTATCAAGGCTGTGTCCGAGAAAGAAGACCAAGCCGCTGCTTAATTATTTTGGATTTTGGACTGTGGATTTTGGCTGCTAGCCAAGCTCTGATTTTCCAAGCCAAACGTTTTAGTGAAAAACATCCCTAGGAGTTAACCAATGTCTGCAACTACTGATCAAATTCTCGAACAGTTGAAGTCTCTAACTCTGCTGGAAGCGGCTGAGTTGGTTAAGCAAATTGAAGAAGCTTTCGGCGTGAGCGCTGCTGCTCCTGCTGGCGGCATGATGATGATGGCGGCTCCTGGTGCTGGTGCTGCTGCCGAGCCCGCTGAAGAGCAAACCGAATTCACCGTTGTGCTGGAAGACGTACCTGCTGACAAGAAGATCGCAGTTCTGAAAGTTGTTCGTGGCTTGACTGGCCTCGGTCTAAAAGAAGCGAAAGACCTTGTAGAAGCAGCACCCAAGCCTGTGAAGGAAGGCGTTGCTAAAGGTGATGCTGAAGATGCTAAGAAGCAACTCGAAGAAGCTGGCGCTAAAGTAACCATCAAGTAAGCTAAGCGCAAGTTTATTTGAGATTTTGCAGGAGCCTTAATCGGCTCCTTTTTTAATGAAAACTAATTTTACAAAGTGCAAAGATGCAATCAGTCCTTTTGTAGAGGATAAAGTCAATCTGATTACTGAGGTGAAAAGTTCTTGAATTTGGTGAACTATAGGGGCCAAGGAGCAATTCCTGTAGTCGCTTTTTAGATCAGTCTGATGACACAAGTTTTAATTTTGGGTGGCAGTGGTCGAATTGGCAGTAGTGTTGCCGCAGATGTCGTCGCTCATACCCAGGCAAACGTCACAATTACTGGGCGGGAGGTTGCCACCGGGCAAGCCATCAGCGATCGCCTAGGGCCACGAGTCGAGTTTTTAGCCTTAGATTTGGCTGACTCAGGCCAACTAGAAGCAGCCATCCAAGCAGCCAATTTAGTAATTCACTGTGCAGGGCCATTCCATTACCGAGACGCTACGGTTCTCAAAACTTGCATTGAGCAAGGTGTTGATTACTTGGATGTGAGTGATCACCGCTCGTTTACCCAAAAAGCTTTGGCCTATAAAGATGCTGCAACGGCGGCGGGCATCACCGCGATCGTCAACACAGGTATTTTTCCAGGTATCTCTAATAGCATGGTGCGCCATGATGTCGAACAGTTAGATGTTGCTGAGCAGATTCACCTGAGCTATGTCGTGGCGGGTTCTGGTGGTGCTGGCATTACCGTGATGCGAACGACGTTTTTGGGGCTGCGTCATCCCTTTGAGTCGTGGATTGATGGACGTTGGCAACAGTTGAAACCCTATAGCGATCGCGAAACGATTGATTTTCCAGCTCCTTACGGTCGCACAGGTGTGTATTGGTTTGACATGCCCGAAACCTTTACTTTGCCAGAAGCATTTCCAGGTGTCAAAAGCGTGATTACCAAGTTCGGTTCAGTCCCCGACTTTTACAATCACCTGACCTGGATTGCAGCGCATATCTTTCCTAGCAGTTGGCTAGAAAATCCCAAGGGCATTGAATTTCTGGCTCATGTTAGTCATCGGATGACCGATTTTACCGATCGCTTTAGTGGCATTGGGGTGGCAATTCGCTCAGAAGTTACGGGTCAGAAAAAGGGTCAACCCGCCCGAGTGTGCTCGACCTTAGTGCATGAAAATACGGCGATCGCAGCGGGCTATGGTACGGGAACTTTGGCAGAGTTGATGTTAGCGGGCAAACTCAAGCAACCTGGTGTCTGGCCTGTTGAGCAGGCACTCTCAACCGATTTATTCTTGCAAGCAATGGCTAGTCGCAACATCAAAATTGAGCAAAGCTGAGAGTAGACAACTG
>CBIHQL010000547.1:0-3363 GCA_966211855.1 uncultured bacterium | reverse complement strand
CTGCTAGCTCGAGCGGCAGGTCTAAACTTAGCTTTTAGTACTGAAGGTGGAGGCGAACAACAAGGGCAGCAACAAGCCCAAGGGCAACAAGGCGCTGGCACAGGTGGCCCAACCATTTCGCTCGATATTGAAAATGAACCTGTCCAAAATGTTTTTAACTATGTTTTGCGTCTAAGCAACTTGGAAGCAAATCGGGTTGGTCAGACTATCTTTGTGGCCCCTCGCTTGCCAAATGCTGCCCGTGATGTGCTGGTTCGGACTTTCCGGATGAACCAGGTCAGTGCCGAACAAGCCGCTGGTTTTTTGGTGAGTATGGGGGCAGAGAGCGCTGTTACGACAACTCAGCCGGTCACCACAGTCACCGCAATCCCTGTGCAAGGGGCTGAAGGTGCGCCACCCATTACCCGAACGGATACCACGAATCGAACGGTTGTTGATACCCAACGGATTGAGCTAGAAGATTCTGCGCCTGTATTGCGAGGTTTGCAGGTACTGGTCGATACACGACTGAACACAGTTACTTTAGTCGGTGCTCGCAAGCTGATTGAGGTCGCCTCTTCGCAACTCGTGCAACTCGACCTGCGCCGTCGCCAAGTGGCAGTCAACGTCAAAATTGTCGATGTCAATCTTCTAAATACCAAAAACTTTGGCTCAAGTTTCTCCTTTGGTATTGACCAAACTCGAGCTGTTAACTCAGGCGGACTTGGGGTCATTAACTTTGGTAGTACGACTCCAGTGTCGGCAGATAGTGGTATTTTGGGAAGCGTCGCAACTGTCTCGGGCCCTAGTGCTTTTAACTTTGCTAGACAGTTCTTGCTACAACTGCAAGCGTCTATTACAAGTGGTAATGCCAAGATTCTGACAGATCCAACTCTGGTGGTTCAGGAAGGACAACAGGCAACTGTCAACTTGACTCAGCAAGTTGTGGGCGATGTTGAAACAACCATCACGACAGGTGATAACCCGATTATCACAACTGAAATTACCAAAGAAGATACAGGTCTGATCTTAACTGTTAATGTTGAGCGAATTGATGACAATGGATTTATCAACTTATCGGTTGCGCCCCAAGTCATTGCATTAGCTGACACCCAAAGCATTAATCTTGGACAATCTGGTAATCAAACGATCGCGCTGTTATCGGAGCGATCGCTAACTTCCGGCACAATTCGACTCCGAGATGGTCAGACCCTAATCTTGTCAGGGATTATTCAAGACCAAGATCGTGTGAATGCTCGTAAATTCCCGATTTTGGGTGACCTCCCAATCATCGGTGCTTTATTTAGAAGCACTCAGAAAGTCAATCAACGTGCCGAAGTGATTGTATTGCTAACGCCGCAAATCTTGGATGACTCGGATGTCTCAGCTTATGGGTACAACTATGCACCCAGTCCTGACGTCCGGCAAATTCTTGAGCGAGGAACAACAAGAGCACCGGAACGCTAGATAACCTGGCTAACATCAACGCTCAGCGATCGGTTTTTAGTCATGTAAATCTGCAACTGACCCCCTACTCAGGCTGCTGGGTGGGGGTTTTCCGCCTAAAAAAACAAATTTTTTGGGTCAAATTACCTAAAAAATCCTGAAATCTATATATCTTAAAGGTTTCAACGATCCATATTGGACGAGTACCCCTTAGAATAAGGCATTGAAAAGTCGAATCTACGGGAGTTTCAGCCATTTTGGCAAAATTGCCGCTTCGATGGATCATTCTCAAGGCTCTGAAGGGAGCCTGAACCGTAATTTCTATCTTCTTAGAAAAAGGAGATTCAAGCTCATGAATAAAGGCGAATTAGTGGATGCGATCGCCGACAAGGCGAATGTCACCAAAAAGCAAGCTGATGCAGTGTTGACGGCTGCCTTAGAAACCATTGTGGATGCAGTTTCTAATGGCGATAAAGTAACGCTGGTTGGCTTTGGCTCGTTTGAATCGCGGGAACGCAAAGCTCGCGAAGGTCGCAACCCCAAAACGGGTGACAAAATGGAAATTCCGGCGACCAAGGTTCCTGCATTCTCGGCAGGGAAACTCTTCAAAGAGAAGGTCGCACCCCCAGAAAAATAGCGATTTTCCAGTCACGAGACTGCTCTTTGAGTCGTCCGATCCACGGGGGGAATTTAGCTTGGGCAGCGGCGCTGGCTGGCTGTCCCCCTGCTGCTATTCTTGATTTTTCCGCTAGTATTAATCCCTTAGGCCCCCCTACCTCTGCGATCGCGGCGATTCAAGCTCACTTACCCGAGTTGAGCGCCTACCCAGATCCAGAGTATCGGCAATTACGGGCTGTCTTAAGCCAGGTGCATCACTTACCTGAGTCCTGGATTCTGCCAGGAAACGGCTCGGCAGAACTGCTGACTTGGGCGGGTTGGGATTTATCTCGGCTGGAGGTGACTGGCTTAGTTACCCCCGCGTTTAGTGATTACTCGCGGGCACTGAAAGCATTTAACTGTCGTGTGCTGGAGTGCCCTTTTGACACTTTCGGTTTGCCACTTCTAGAGTTGGGAGCTGTCTTGCGATCGCTTCCGGCAACTGTTTCACCGCAGACGAGTGGTTTGTTAATTAATAATCCGCACAACCCGACTGGGCAATTGTTTTCTCAGGAAAGCATCTTGCCCTACTTAGAGCAATTTGGCTTGGTGGTCGTCGATGAAGCATTCATGGACTTCTTACCACCTGAGCAGCAACAAAGCTTAATTAAGGTTGTGCAGGATTATCCAAATTTAGTGATTTTGCGATCGCTGACCAAGTTTTACACTCTGCCCGGACTGCGCTTGGGTTATGCGATCGCCCACCCCGAGCGATTGCAGCGATGGCAGCAGTGGCGTGACCCGTGGCCTGTGAATGTGTTAGCAGCAGCAGCGGCAATGGCTGTGATTCAAGATGCTGAGTTTCAGCAGCAGACCTGGAATTGGTTACCTCCCACGCGATCGCAACTGTATGAAGGCTTGGCACAATTACCCGGACTTGAGCCTTATATGGGTGCTGCTAATTATCTCTTAGTGAGGTCAGCACAACCGAGTTCGCAGGTGCAGCAACGACTATTACGACGGCATCAAATACTGATTCGTGACTGCTTGAGTTTTCCAGAACTGGGCGATCGCTTCTTCCGCGTGGCGGTGCGACAAACAAGTGAAAATCAACGGTTAATCGCCGGATTAGCAGAAGTTTTGTAACCTCAAAGCATGGCTGTGGAATATGACTTGGTTGTAATTGGTGGAACGCTGGTTGGGATGACTGCTGCCCGCCAAGCTACCCAATTGAATGCTCGTGTGGCGCTGGTTTTGCCGGATGATTGGGCGGGTCGTGCTGGAGACTCTTGGTTTAGCCATCATGCGGCATTACAACTCACCTATCCGCAGGGTTTAGAG
>CBIHQL010000546.1:0-3366 GCA_966211855.1 uncultured bacterium | reverse complement strand
GAGGTAAAGTCTGTTGATCGTCAGGGTGGATCTGTTCGTGCCACCATTCGGGGGTGGGGGGCACCTCATCAGGGGTGTAGCCTAAAATGCGAATTAAACCTTCGGTACGCTCGACATAATGGCGCTGGACATCATAGTCGTAAACCATGCCGTTAATCGCAGCCATTGCCAGTTGAAAGCGCTCATGGGCATCATTTAGGTCGATTTCAATCTGTTTGCGATCGCTGATATCTGAAACGCTGCCCACAATGCGAATCACCTGTCCGCTTTCGTCACGCAGGATCAGGCCGTGATCGGTAACATACAAATACGTGCCTTGGTGATTACGCACCCGATATTCTAGGTGGTAGCGATCGCCTGAAGCCAAGACTTGGGTGATTGTAGTCGTGACCTTTTGGCGATCATCTGGGTGAATTAAGGCGAAAAACCAATCACTTGTTGCCTCTATGTCCTCAGGTGCGTAGCCAAAAACGCGATCCATGCCGCTGGTGCGTTGTATCTGGTTTTGTTGCACATCCCAGTCATAAATTGCCGAGTTGACTGCTTCGGATGCTAGATAAAACCGTTGATTGGTTTCTGTCAAGAGTCGATTGTGTTCAGATAGTTCGTGATTAATTTGGATACGAGCTTCATACTCACGCCTCTGAATGCGCTCAACTTCCAATGCAACCTGAGCCGTAGAGCGTTCGGTAATCGCAGTTCCGGCTAGAAGGGCAATCACCGTTTGCAGCAGCAGACTGAGCTTGTGAGTGTATAGCAGCTCTGGATCGACCGGAAAGGGAGACAGCGCGATCGCATTGGGGTAGAACAGCAAATACGCAATTAAGGTGATCACCACGCTAAAACTTGCCGTCAGCGTACTGCCAGTCGCCCCAAACCGAGCCACTGCCCAAAACACTGGAATGAGGCTGAGTAATGAAAATTGCAGCGTCGCAAAAATACTAAATTGTGTGGCTCTAACCGTGAGGAGTGCAAAAAACACAGCACTGCCCAATACCAGCCCACCCTCCAACCAGTAAGGTTGCAAACGCCTGAAGAAGTCGCGGCGGCGATCGCTAGGGGTTGAGGTTTGCGGTTGTTGGCTAAACCCAGAAATGAGTAAGACCGCAACTGGAACAATCACCATCGTGCCCATTGCATTGCCTAACCACCAGCTTGGAATGCTCTCAGATAGGCTGGCCCAATCCATTTTGCCAAATGCGATCAAGGCTAAAGGGCCTAAAATGGCAGAGGCACCACAGGCAACTAAAGGGCCGCTAATGAGGAAGGCAACGGCATCTTGCAAGCTGGCAATAGATAAAGTGCCTTGAAAACAGCGATAAAAGAGAAACCAGGCGATCAGCGGTTCACTGGCATCGGTGATACTCACCAGTCGCGCCCAGCCTCCGTTTCCCCAAAGGGGTGCCACGATCAAAGAGGCTGCCCCAGTCAGAACTGCTCCTATGGGGCCTAACCAAAGTGTCAGAGCGATCGCCACCCCAGATGGTGGAAACCACAAAGACACAGAGGGCTCGATGCGAAAGACGAGTGCTGTGGCATGGGCTAGCAATAGCAACAAAAATCCGAGTAACACAGTCCATTGTTGCCTGCGAAAGCGCAGAGGCCGCCGAGGTTTGCCTTTATGGCTTGGCCTTACCATTGCCAAACTCCCAGATTTTAACTAGCGGAGAGGCGGTCATAGCTGTTGTCCTCACCCACATAACTTGAGTGCCGAATCTCAACGCGATCGGCTTCTATAGGGCACCAACCACCGGAAGTACTGATCATAATCACCAGACCACCATTGCGTAGGGCACTCAAGACTTGACACGCTGTACTTTTATTCACCTTGGCGGCGGCGGCAATCTCTTCCATCGACCGATATTCGGAGCCATTGCAACAGTCCATCACGTTTAAGGCTAATTGGTAGGGTTGGTCGAGGTAGGGGCGAATCTGACTTTGAACACTCTGAGGAAAATACTGGCGAAACCACTTTAAAAAAGGAGTGGCTGCCTGAATTTTCTCAAGGCTCTTGGAGTTCATCTGAAAGCCCCCTAAACTACACAACTGAGCGTTATAGCTTGGCAAGTCTCGTATTTGAATAATAGCAATCCCCATTAGGGACATCGTTAACCTCATAAAGGACGCTATCGACTTCTACAGTGCTTGCAATCTACCCTAAGAAGGATTTCACGGCTGCACGGAGAAAACCACCTCTACAGAGCCGTTGCGGTGATCTGTAAAGGTGGTGATATCCTGTGGTGATGGGTCTTCGGATCTGTGGCTAGGCCACACTTGTCAACGATTTCCTATTCGTCATCATGGGCGAAGCGGTTGTAGAGAAAGTCGAGGGCTTCGTTCCGGAGCTTGTAGTACTCTGGGTCCTCCATGATGCGATCGCGATCGCGGGGGCGCGCAAAAGGAATCGTCAAAACTTCACCAATCTTGGCAGCAGGGCCATTGGTCATCATCACGAGGCGATCGGCTAAGAATAGAGCTTCATCAATATCGTGAGTGATCATCAAGACGGTGCAACGGTGCTCATTCCAAATCTTGAGGAGTTCTTCTTGCAACTCTTCTTTGGTGATGGCATCCAACGCTCCAAAGGGTTCATCAAGAATCAATACTTCTGGACGCGTGGCTAGGGCACGGGCGATCGCAACCCGTTGTTTCATCCCACCTGATAACTGTGTGGGTTTTTTCTCAGCTGCCTCGCTCAAGCCGACCAGGGCCAAATGTTCACGTGCGATCGCTTCTTTCTCAGATTTTGATTTATCTGGATAGACAGAATGCACACCCAAATATATGTTTTCAAAGGCCGTCAGCCAAGGCAACAGCGCATAGTTTTGAAACACCACCATGCGATCGGGGCCGGGTTTGGTGATCGGTTTGCCACGCAGTAGCACCTCGCCCTCAGAGGGTTGGCTAAATCCAGACACCATATTGAGCAGGGTAGACTTGCCACAACCCGAGTGACCAATAACACAGATAAACTCGCCTTCCTGGATATGAAGATTAACGTCTTTGAGAACGGTATAATCTCCCTTCGGTGTTGGATAGACTTTGGCAACTTTATCAATGGTTAAAAACATGGGTTGTGAACCAGAGATCGCGGATGAATGAGATTGGGTTTTAGTGTTGTTGAGAATCTGCATGATGATTGCTGATATAAGGTTTGAGTCAATACAGAGTTAGAAAAAGATGGAGAGATAGATCTGATCAGAAATTCACGATTGTAGGAAAAGTACATCGCTCGCTACTGACGACCTCTCCCTCCATCCGGTCATTCACCCCTGCTAAGCTGCGGCTCTCTGCCGATCGATCACCACTTCTGCGACACTAAAATCGCGCTTAATGGCGAGGCTGTTGAGATAGGCGATCGGGTCT
>CBIHQL010000545.1:0-3366 GCA_966211855.1 uncultured bacterium | reverse complement strand
CCGAGCATCGCTTACAGAATGGTTTAGATACCTTAAAGCCTTACACCAAGCAGTGTATTCATGTCTTACTGACCCCAAATCCAGCAGTTTATCTACACCCAAACCTCATTGGTAAAGTTGATTTGCGGCGGCTAACCAAGGTTTATCAATACCTTGATCCAAACTTAGATGAAAATGCTGTGTTTGAAGCTCAACGCAAAAATTTGTTTGCGATCGCTCAACAAATGCCTCGCGATCAAACAGACCTAACAATGGCAGTAGCTAAAAACTTTTTCAAAAGCTTTAGTCTCAGCCAAACAACTCAAGATTTAATGGCTCAATTTACCATCTATGAGCGCTTGCCCGTTTGGATGCAAACTATGGAAGAGATAATTGAAGCCTCTCAACGCTTTGAAGCCTATCAAAGTGAACTGCAAGCGATCGCTCAACTAGGCATGAGTTTTCAAGAATGGGCACAACTTACACCCGCTTCAGTGAATTCTGATCAAGCGCAATTGCTTTATCTCATCCCCGCAGAACCTCTACAGGTTAGCTAGAGCGCTTACGGCATCCACTCTAAAGAAACTCCCACACGGCTATCTTTAGCAAAGCGGGAGTTTTGTTTTTGGATATCTGTAGATAAGCGCAGATTGTTTGTCACCGCATAGCCAGCCGATAGCGTTGTTAGTCCCACTTCCTCATCAGAACCTGGAGACACCCAACTTTGCGTCAGCGATACATCAGCTGCTCCAGTCCGCGACAGCACCAACAACACCCTAACCCCAACATTCGCGCCGTCGGTGGAGTATTGCTCGGTTTCTAAATGTCGATAACCCACTACAGGCGCAACATTCACATAACTCCCTAGAGGCCGCACATAGTAGCGCAAGTCACCCCCATAGGCTTCGCGATCGCCATTAAACGCAGCTTGATACTCGCCACTCACCGTCAAACCCGACCGACCTAAAAAGATATCTTCCACCCCAACGTTCCACCCACCTGCATGATCGGTTGACGGAAATTGTGAGTAACCGAGCCGCACCCGCGTCCGAAAGCTGCCGCTGCCAACGCTGCAGTACTGGGCTGTTTTGGATGATCTCTAGGTTGAGATCTAAATCTGTTTTTGCCCCCCTAGCCCCCCAATCCTGGGGGGAACCGGAATCTAAGTCTCCCAGAGTTGACGGATTTAGGTGGCTTGCAGAATTTACGAGTGTGGTGGACTCATTTAAAGACGGCTGTAGATTTGTAGCAGAATTTGAAGCGGGTTGTGGCATTGGGGTAGGCTCTACGGGCATTGCCATCAACCTAGTTCCACCCAAGTTGAGCAGACCCACTGCTACACTCAACACCAGCCGCGATCGCACTTGAAAGCCTTGAGCAATATATTTCTCCATGCAAGCACTCGATAACCAGAAGGGTGAGTAAGTTCCCACAAAAAAACGGCTCTGCATTGTGCAGAACCGCCAATATTCGGAGCCAATCGTGCAAACTTAGCGAACGCTGCCTGCTGCGGTGGTCATGTCAATCGGCTTCATCAGGTACAAGCGCACCATTTGCCAGCCAATTGCACCGATGAGAGGTAGCTTCTGGAAGAACTTCACAACCTTAGATTGGTTGGACTCAATGACTTTGTTCAGCTTCAGGTATGCCTCAGCCGCCTTGTCCATCCGAGCCACAAACTCAGGATTTTCGACATCCAGAATGACTGGGAAAACTCGGCCTGCGGTTTCGTTGGTCTTGTTGATCACGTGCAGGTCATAGTCCCGCGCATTCAAGCCTAGAGAAGCATAGAAGCCGGAGCGTTGCAAGTCGTTGAGGTACATGGTGGCAAACACGGAGAGCAAGAAGAAGCGGCTCCAGAGTTTGGCCTTCCAGTCATTGAGGAACTGGGGTTGTGCCTTCATGATCGCATCAAAGAAGTCACCATGACGGTTTTCATCTTGGCACCAGTTTTCAAAGAACTGGAAGATCGGGTAGATGCGATTTTCGGGGTGCGACTCTAGGTGACGGAAGATGGTGATATACCGCCAGTAGCCGATCTTTTCAGATAGGTAGGTCGCGTAGAAGATAAACTTCGGCTTAAAGAAGGTGTAGCTGCGGCTCTTAGTCAAGAAGCCCAAGTCGAGAGACATGTTGAAGTCGGTCATGGCTTTGTTGAGGAAGCCAGCATGACGCGCTTCATCCCGCGACATTAGTGAGAAGCACTCAGCTAAGAGAGGGTTCTTGTCTTTGAGCTTGCGAGCCAATTCTTTGTAGAGCAGGAAGCCAGAGAATTCGGCAGTGCAAGAGCGCTCTAGAAACTCAATGAAGAGCTGACGGGTTTCGCCATCAATGTGATCCCAAGATTGATCAAACTCAGTACTCCGCACAAAATGGTGGCGATTGTAATCAGCCCGAAACTCTTCTAGGATGGCTCTCAACTCGTCCTCGTTGGGAGAGATGTCCATCTTTGCCATCTCATCAAAGTCGGTGGTGTAAAACCGAGGAGTGAGGATGGTTTCCTTCGCGGGGACTTTGATTCCTGGCTTCAGTTCTTCCAAGCCAGGTTTCTTGAGGGAATCTACCATAGGTGTTTCTGCTCTTTTATGATTCTGCGCCTGAGGTTTGAAGCCCTGGGAGCAATTCAGATGAAGCCAAGACGTAAAATCGGCATTTTTCTATGCCCTTTAGTTTACAGGGTTCCAAGCGTTGAGGCGAGGTGATCGTGTTAAGAGTTGCAACATTGGGTCAAGTCTTGTGAGCCTGTCGTTACACAAGTGCTCATAAGGTTGCGATCGCCCACAAGCCGTAGGGTGTGTTGCAACGCACCGTTCTTAACAGATGATGGAGATCTCGCGAACCTCTCGTTACACAACCGCGATCGCTCTTTCCCTTCAAAGGCTTTCGGTTGAGAGCATTGCGTATGCTTCGCTTTACACACCCTACCGTCTACAAAATTCTCTCTAGCCAGAGTTCCTACCCCTTGTCGCCGCACTGCTGGAATCACAAAAGCTAAAAGATTGTGCTGAGATTCAAGATGAAACCAGGGAGTACTGCTTCCCCAGACAGAGTTGTGGGAACCTGGAGGATTTCAACAGGTTGACTTGGACGGTAAATTTCAACTTGGCGAGTTTTGGGGCTGATCAGCCATGCCAACTGACAACCATTCTCGATGTACTCCTGCATCTTGGCTCTAAGAACATCGAGATCATCCGTATTTTCACACGATGGCCTTGACTATTAGTGAGTTCACAATTTTTATGTGAAAGTAGACTGCTCAATAATACTTTCCCAGTGCTAGAGCTAAGTTTGCGGGAACTCTGAAATACAACCTGCTCAAAGTCATTAAATTAAGTGGGCTGGGGAGTCTATGCAGACAGTCAGGCCATGTGTGTCAGTTACGATTCG
>CBIHQL010000544.1:0-3369 GCA_966211855.1 uncultured bacterium | reverse complement strand
AAACTTTTGCTGAGCACCACCGTAAGCAATCCGGAAGCCAGTCATCACTTCGTCAAACACCAGCAGCGCCCCGTGCTCTTGAGTGATTTCGCGCAGACCTGCCAAGAACCCAGCATCGGGAGGAATAAACCCAGCATTACCAACGACTGGCTCTAGAATCACACCCGCGATTTGGTCGGGGTTTTCGGCAAACAGGGCTTTTACCGCATCAAGGTCGTTAAAGGGAGCGGTGAGCGTGTTGGTGGTGGTTGATTTGGGCACGCCAGGGGAATCGGGCAGACCCAGGGTGGCGACACCAGACCCAGCCTTCACCAAGAACATGTCGGCGTGACCGTGGTAGCAGCCTTCAAACTTGATGATTTTTTCGCGTCCGGTAAATGCCCGCATCAAGCGCAGCACAGACATACAGGCTTCGGTACCAGAGTTGACGAAGCGTACCATTTCCACGCTGGGTACGGCATCGATTACCATTTCAGCGAGGATGTTTTCGAGTACGCAGGGTGCGCCAAAGCTAGTACCTTTTTCGAGGGCTTCGTGCAGGGCTTTGGTGACTTCGGGGTGGGAGTGACCACAGATTGCTGGCCCCCAGCTACCCACGTAGTCGATATATTGGTTGCCGTCTACATCCCAAGCATAGGCACCTTGGACGCGATCGAATACGATAGGTTGTCCACCCACCGATTTGAAAGCTCGAACTGGGGAGCTAACGCCCCCTGGCATTAATTTTTGAGCAGCTGCAAAGATTTCTTCTGATTTTGTAGTTTTAAGACTCGTGGCGATCAAGGCTCTCTCCTAGATGTTTTCCTTAACTTTAAAGGCTGCTGACTCGCGCGCTTTTGAAGTCTGCCGCAATAGGGGGGTCGCTTGTGAATCCAGCAAATGATGCTCAATGATTATCCCATTAGCGGAGGCAGCTTAGCTTTCTGCTGATTGAACCTGCTGTGTAATAAGGGTCTGTCTGCTAATCTTAGCGATCGCTCGCGGGTTGAGGAGCGCCCAATGGTATCTTAGACGGGTGAGCTTTGCACCTATTTTCTCAAGCGTCTGTCACCTATGTCTGCTCCTGAAACAACTTCCCTGTCGCACCCGATCCCGGTGGATCAAATTCGCTACAACGAGCAGGGGCTAGTGCCAGCCATCATTCAAGATCATCTCGATGGCACGGTTTTAATGATGGCCTGGATGAACCGCGAATCGCTACAAAAAACGATGGAAACTGGCGAAACCTGGTTTTGGAGCCGATCGCGAGCAGAGTATTGGCATAAAGGGGCAACCTCCGGGCATGTACAGCATGTGAAGTCGCTCCGCTACGACTGCGATAGTGATGCGCTGTTGATTGGGGTCGAGCAAGCCGGTGATATCGCTTGCCACACCGGAGAGCGGAGTTGTTTTCACCAGATTCAGGGCAGCATTACTCCACCCCCCGCAGATACGCTGTCGCAGGTATTTGGTGTGATATGCGATCGCCGCGACAACCCCAACCCTGACTCGTATACCTGCAAACTATTGGCGGGCGGCGATAACAAGATTCTCAAGAAAATTGGCGAAGAAGCCGCTGAAGTCGTGATGGCCTGCAAAGATGACGACGCTGAAGCGATCGCGGGTGAAGTCGCTGACTTGTTCTATCACACGCTCGTCGCCCTAGCCCACCACAACGTAGACATCAAAGCCGTTTATCGAAAGCTTCAAGAACGCCGCCGATAGTGTGATATGGAAAGTCCCAGCCTAGAAGCACGTCGAGCCACAGTAAGACAAGTTCGCAAGCTCACAGGTCTAGGCATGATGGATTGCTGTAAATTGTTAGTCCGAAATGGCTGGGATGAACAAAATGAATGGGATGAACAAAAAATTTTGCAGTGGTTGGGCTTTCAACCCAAACCGCCCGCTGCTCCTATCACCTTAACGACCGAGATTGAACCTAATGGAGTGGCTGCTCCCATCCAACAACCCCTTAAGGCTGGCGTGATTGAGTCTTACATCCATTTAGAGGGGTGTGTTGGGAGTTTAGTAGAATTGACCTGCAAAACTCAGTCAGTTGCCCAGGGAGAAATATTTAAGAATCTGGCTAAAGAGATCGCCATGCAGATATGCACTACTGTGGTGCCCTATGTCAACATTGCGGACGTATCTCCAGAAGCGATCGCTCAAGAGCGGACTCGGATTTTACAGGGTTTTGAAAGCGAAAATCAAGACAATGAAGTTGATATTGCTACGTCCGATCAGATCATCGCTAGCATGATCCAAGAGCATTTTGCAAGCTTGCCTCTGCTCCAACAACCCTGCTTGCAAGACAGTAATATAACTCTTCAAGACCGGATTCACCAAGTGCAAAGGATAGTTGGTGAACCAATTCAGATCCGCCGTTGGGTGAAATTTTGTTTAGGAGCTGCTACTTTACTCCCAGTAGATGCTCAACCTCAATATACTTGGCTTCTAGAAGATCTTTATAACGCTAAGAGTTGGGTGCGTTGGCAGGCTATAAGCACCTCGCCAGCATTTGGTAAGTCTGCATTGCCCTACTTGATCCGTGCATTGCAGGATTCTGAGGGCGCGATACGCTATCGAGCAGCAGAGACCTTAGGTGTGCTTGGTGACTCCAGTTGTGTACCTGCTTTAATTCAATCCTTACAAGATCCTGAAAACTGGGTGCGGTGGAAAGCAGCAGAGGCATTGGGGCGGTTGAAAGATCCTACGGCTGTGCCTGCTTTAGTAGAGCTATTAAAAAGCTATTCTGGGTGCGTGTTTCTTGGGATGAAGCAGTCAGGATGTTGGGCTTCTGTAGACATGAGAGCGTTATACCGGATTGCGGCTGATGCCTTGGCTAAAATTGGTAATCCAAAAGCCATAGAGTTGCTGCTGCAAACGTTGGCTGATCTAGATGGATGTAAAAGCTTACCTTCGGGTGCCAAACCTCAGGAGATAGCTTCGTTACTCCAGCGCTTAGGCTACCCTCTCAGCCCAGAAAGGAGACCAGACTAAGGGGTATGCGTGATGAGGCGTTGTAAATAGCGCAAAATTACCAAGGCTAAACCAACGCTCGCTGCTAAACCGAACCAAAAACTGTGGGCAACAGCTTGAGATTGATCGAGCGCCCAACCGCCTAAAGGGGGGCCAATCAAATAACCGATCGCCCAGCATTGCTAATTGATTGATAAATAAACGCCTCGGAGCGATTCTGGGGCCAGATCGACCACCAGCGAAGAAGCCGAGGGGGTATAGCTGACTGTGGCGATCGCCAGTATGACTAACCCCGCGATCGCCCAAATCACGCTGCCTGTTCTAGTCAGACCTGTTAGCCCTACCAACCCAAACCCGATCGCCCAGAAGATTGCCGACAACATCAATGCCTGGGGGCGGGTAAATCGGTTT
>CBIHQL010000543.1:0-3373 GCA_966211855.1 uncultured bacterium | reverse complement strand
GTTGGTTGCCATAAGCGAGCCGACCGCTGAGTTTGATCTGCCCTCCTTCGGGGGTGAACTTCACCGCATTGGACAGCAAATTGATGGTCATTTGTCGTACCCGCCGCTCGTCGAGCCATACTTGATCGAGACGATAATCTAACTCTAAGTACAAGGTCAGTCGCTTTTTATCAGCGCGGGGTTGAATCATCTTTAAGCATTGGCGGCAAAGATCTTGCATTGAGATCAACTGCAAATCAAGATCGGCTTTGCCCGCCTCAATCTTTGAGAGATCCAAAATATCGTTGATCAACTGCAACAGGTGTTGACCACTTTTCTCGATCACTCGCAGATGGTTAATCTGTCGTTCGCTCAGCGGTTCTTTTGTTTGCCGCAACATCAAGTCAGAAAAACCGAGAATACTATTGAGCGGGGTGCGTAGCTCATGAGACATCGAGGCGAGAAACTCCGATTTCAACCGGGAGGCTCGCTCTAGATCTTCATTCACGGCTTGCAAATGTGCTTGAGCTTGAGCACGTTCGATCGCGGCTCCTAAGGTGCGACAGGCAGCGAGCAACATATCTTGCTGGGGTGCTTGCTGGAGTTTATCCAGACTCCGAGATTCTAGAGTCAAAACTCCAATAATCGTGCCGTCTGTTGCCGGAATCGGAAAAATGCCAAGTTGCCCGATCGCTGGATGGCGAAATTGTTCAACGGCTTGAGGATGTTCGCTGTAGTTCTCAACAAATAAGGGTTCGCCGCTCTCTACAACCTGCCACAGTAAGCCCTGACCATAAGCAATGCCTGCCTTCAGAACAGGTAGCATGTCGGTAGCGATTGGCTCTCCGTAGGTGGCGATAAATTGAGCAGTGATTTCATTAACTAATGTTTGAGCGCGGCGATCGCTTCCCCAACCATCGATGACCTTTACATCTCCGAAGGCGGCTCCCATCGCCTCGACCAAATAACTGAGCGCAAACCGACCAATTTCTTGAAGATTGCCGGAAGTTTGTAAGCGCTCCGTCAACCCGAGTAAAAACTTGAGCCGGAGAACTTCCGCATTGAGAGCAGCATTTAAGGCAGTGGCTGGGTCGGTATCCTGCGGCTCTAGACCATTCTCAATCGATTCTGCGGTCATGGGGCCGACTCCGAAAAAACTATCAGGAAAACTGAGACGATTGTTACAAATTATAACGTTATCGCTTTGAGAAGGTTCCTATCTGTAGATAGGGCGATCGCTCTCAGCCATATTGATGCCGTTTTTTCTCAGGAATTAAGACTCCACTCACGCTGCCTTCGACTTTTGATATAAAATTCTATCGTAAGTAAAGTTCTGCCAATACTGCCCCTAGATTGGTGAGAACTCAAGCTTGGCAAGTCGGGATCTCGGTGTTATTCACTGCGATCGCCTGTTGATTCTGTTAGGAGAGGATAGAACACAATGGCATTTGAACTTCCTGCATTGCCCTTTGCGCCCGATGCGCTAGAGCCTCACATTTCAGCTCGCACCTTCGAGTTTCACCACGGCAAGCACCATGCTGCCTACGTCAACAACCTCAACAACTTGATCAAAGACACCGAGTTGGCGAATCATTCTCTCGAAGACATCATCAAAGCCACCTACAAAGACTCCGCTAAAGCAGGTGTGTTTAACAACGCAGCTCAAGTTTGGAACCACACCTTCTTCTGGAACTCCCTGAAGCCCGGTGGTGGCGGTACACCCAGCGGTGACTTAGCCGATAAAATCAATGCCGACTTTGGTAGCTTTGACAAATTTAAAGAAGAGTTTAAAGCTGCTGCTACCACTCAATTTGGTAGTGGTTGGGCTTGGCTTGTGCTCGACAATGGCACCTTGAAAGTGACCAAAACCCCGAACGCTGAAGACCCCATTGCAGTGGGTCAAAAGCCGCTGATCACCCTTGATGTGTGGGAGCACGCTTACTATCTCGACTACCAAAACCGTCGTCCTGACTTCATCCAGACCTTCCTCGATCACCTGGTGAACTGGGACTTCGCAGCTCAAAATCTGGCTGCTGCCTAGATTAATCGTTGCGCTTGAATCATGCAGTCATGGAGATCGCTCCGTGGCTGTTTTTTGTTTCTTCAGCGAGACTGGGCATTTTCACCGACTGAACGATGCCAAAATAAAGAAACTAGAAAACTGCCCTTTGGTGCCCGTATGAATAGTCATGAGATCGCTCAGTACATCGAAGCGACGAATGGGATTGCCAAGCCGTGGTTACTGTTGCAGTTACGGTTGAAGAAACTGCAAGAAAACCAAGCGTCGATGCCACCCGAAGCTTATGCACAGGCTCTAGCCGATATCCACCAAGACTTGATGAACTTGGGGGAATGGTGGCACGGAATTGAAGACGAAGTTTTCTAGAGTTGCTGACAAGATCCAGGAACGCTGCTGCAATTGCACACAATTATGGCTAGAACGAAGAAAGTCACCATTGAACCAAGCTTGACTGACCCGCAATATTACTTCAGCCGAGAACTCAGTTGGCTGGAGTTTAACAATCGAGTGCTGCATGAAGCCTTTGATCCCCGCACTCCCTTGTTAGAGCGGCTCAAGTTTCTAGCCATTTTTAGCTCCAACCTTGATGAATATTTTATGGTGCGCGTCTCGGCTTTGAAGCAGCAGGTCGAAGCCAAGGTAAGTCGGTTGTCAGCCGATGGTCGCACGCCCCAAGAGCAACTTGAATTGATTAGCGATCGCCTGCGCCCGATGGTGATGAAGCAACATCGGCACTTTGAACAAGCGTTGCGGCCTCAACTTGCCAACCAAGGCATTTATCTGCTGGACTACATGGACATGAACCAAGAACAGCGGATTTATTTGCAGCGCTATTTTGAAGAGCAGATTTTTCCGGTTCTAACACCCTTAGCCGTTGATCCTAGCCATCCGTTTCCCTACATTTCCAATCTCAGCCTCAACCTAGCCGTTTTGGTGCAAGACCCCGAAACCGAAGAAGAATTTTTTGCCCGGATCAAAGTCCCAAAAGTCTTACCTCGCTTTTTGCAGCTACCTGAAGAGTTACGGCTGCGTCACAAAGGACAGCCTGCTTATTGGACAGGGGTACCCCTAGAGCAAGTAATTGCCCACAACTTAGAGTCTTTATTTCCTGGAATGAATATTCAGGAATATTACCCGTTCCGCGTCACCCGCAACGCTGACCTCGAACTTGAAGAAGATGAAGCCGATGACTTGATGTTGGCGATCGAGCAAGAGTTGCGGAAGCGGCGGTTTGGCGGTTCGGTGGTGCGCCTTGAAACTCAGCCCTCAATGCCAGAAGTAGTCCGCACCACGCTAATGCAAGAAATGGGCATCAAAGAAAACGATGTCTATGAACTCGAAGGTCTGCTGGGGCTAGGGGACATGATGTCATTG
>CBIHQL010000542.1:0-3388 GCA_966211855.1 uncultured bacterium | reverse complement strand
ATCTCTTTTAGCAACACCCTACCGGACAGAACAGAGAATTGTTTTAGAGCTAGAACCCATGCCAGCGGGTCAGCTATCTCAACCCGATCAATTTTATAGCCAGTTGAAAGGGGCGCTCGTTAATATCAAACGTGCTTCGACACTGAACGAGTTGTTTCAGAATGTCGCCACAGAAGTGCGTAAGATGACCGGATTCGATCGCGTCATGATCTATCAATTTGATGTCGATCATAGCGGTATTGTTGTAGCCGAAGCTTTGGGATCTGAACTAGAAAGCTATCTAGGGCTGCATTACCCGGCTGGGGATGTACCCTCGGTGGCGCGCAACCTCTTTACCCGTAAGTGGCTGCGGATGATTCCGACTGTTGACTACAAGCCAATCAATTTGCTGTCAGATTCATCGCCTGACACACCCCTTGACCTCAGCCAATCAAGCTTGCGGGGTGTTTCGCCTTGTCATCTGGAGTACCTACGTAACATGGGAGTTGCCGCTTCCATGTCGATCCCAATTATTGACCAAAATCAATTGTGGGGTCTGGTAGCTTGCCATCACTACAGCCCTAAGTTGATCGGCTACGAATTGCGCCGCACCTGCGAGCTTTTAGGCCAACTAATTTCTGTCGAGTTGGTTTTACAGCAAGAGCGAGAACTGCAAAACTACCGTGCTCAAATCCGTCGTATTGAAGCAGGTTTTAGGCAAGATCTGTTGAAATATCCCAATCGGATTGAAACCGTGCTGAAACGGAATCAGGAGGTGCTGTTAAATTTAGTCCAAGCTCAAGGTATCGCGATCGCACTGGGCAATCAACTGATGTTGATGGGGCAAACCCCTTCTAAAGAGCAAGTTCAAGCTTTACTTGCTTGGCTATCAACTCAAAATCAAGAAGTGTTTTCCACAGATAGCCTTGTTGGAGTTTATCCAAATGCAAAAACCTGCAAACAAGTCGCGAGCGGTATTTTGGCGATCTCAATTATGGTCAGCCATACTGCCTACAACATTATTTGGTTTAGACCCGAGCAAAGCTACACGATTAACTGGGCAGGCAATCCGAGCGAAGCTGTTTCAGTCAACGAAGAGGGAGTTGTGCGCCTCTCTCCCCGCAGATCATTTGAGCTGTGGAAAGAACAGGTGCGAGACCACTCCTTACCTTGGGAACCGCTAGAAGTAGAAGCAGCGCTAGAACTCAGACACAGCCTATTAATTGCAGCGCTCGAAGCTTCACAAATTGCTTTGCAAGATGCAGCCGCTTTGGCAGAAAAAGCGAATCAAGCGAAGAGCGAGTTTCTAGCTAACATGAGTCACGAAATTCGCACTCCCATGAATGCTATTCTGGGTTTCACGCAGTTGCTAGAAATCACACCGCTTGACTCTCAGCAGCAAGAGTACATCCAGTCGATCGCTCACGGCGGAGAAAGCCTGCTGGCGATTATTAATGACATTCTTGATCTCTCGAAGTTAGAAGCTGGCGAACTCAAACTCACCTCTACTCAGTTCACCCTACGGACTGTAATTCGAGATTTGATTAGTCTATTTCAACCGCAAGCAGATGCCAAAGGCTTGTCTCTAAGTGTCACGATCGCTCCTGAGATTCCAGATTCATTAATGGGGCCAGTCGATCGCTTGCGCCAAGTCTTGACCAATTTAATTCGCAATGCCATTAAGTTCACAGCAGTTGGCAGTGTAACGCTGACTATTGAGCAGGTTGACTCTGAAGAAGAAGGCATGGTGAAGCTGCACTTTCGGGTCAAAGATACGGGTATTGGCTTGGCACCGATTGATCAAGCTCGAGTGTTTGAGCCTTTTACTCAAGTTGAAACTTCGGCAACTCGGCAGTATGAAGGCACAGGCTTAGGTCTCACGATTTGTCGCAAAATTGTGCGGTTAATGGGGGGTGATATTGGCGTTGAAAGTACGCTAGGTCGAGGCGCAACCTTTTGGTTTACAGCTCTCCTAGAACAACCGCCACGCCCAGCGCCCGAACAACCTGACCCCGTTTCTCATCCCGCTCCGCCCACCATATCAACAGCCAAAATCTTAGTCGTTGAAGACACATTGCTCAATCAAACTCTCACCCTCAAAATGCTGCAACGCTTGGGCTATAAAGCAGATGCAGTTAACAATGGGCAAGAAGCACTGGAGCGGCTGGCGGAAAAAGACTATGACATTGTGTTGATGGACTGCCAAATGCCTGTGCTAGATGGCTACGAAGCAACTCGCCAATTACGCCAACGCAATCATCCCAACCCGCCAGTGGTGATTGGGGTGACAGCTTACGCAATGGTGGGCGATCGCGAGAAGTGCCTTGATGCGGGAATGGATGACTACCTCAGCAAACCCATCAAACTGAAGGATTTAGGCGCTTTGCTTGATCAATGGCTACAGGTGATTCAGCAAAACTAAATGCCAAGTTAGATGATGCAACGATCGCTTAGAGGACTAAAGCCTCCAACTCGCGCAGTAGTTTTTCTAAGCGTTCTCGCTTCTTTTGATTGTCTAGAAGCCCTGGTTTCTTGAGTTGACGGCTCACACTATTTAATCGCTTTACGTAATCAGCAGGTTGGAGCGGTGCTGGAGCAGTGCTCGGTTGAGCCAATAGTTTCACGCGATCGCGAATTTCTCGAATTGAGAGATTGTCAGCGATCGCTGATTGCAATAAAGTTTGGCGCTGCTGGTCATGCTTAACTCGTGCGATCGCCACAGCTTTGGTATATTCAATCTTTCCTTGACGAATCGGCTCCAAGACATCGGATGACAGATTGAGGAGCGGGAGTTGGTTGAGCACAAACGAGCGCCACTTGATGTTCAACCCTTCGAGCGTCTTGATAATCAGGTCACCTGTGGGCTGTCCTATAACGTTATAGGACGCACGTCGCACATCGTGATCCATCTGCTTCAAGAGGGTAATGACTGCCTCCACAGGTTGCTCCAACTCAGCTGCTAGTAAGGCAAGTGCGCCCTCCACCTCTTCAATCGGGTTTAGATCTTCGTGGTGCTTGTTTTCGATCAGTTGTAATTTGAGCAGCCGCTTAGAATCAGGTTCTTCAATAATCCGCACGGGGACTTGGGTTAAACCCGCCAGCCCAGAAGCCCGATAGCGACGTTCGCCGAAGATCAGTTGATAATAGCCGGGGCGATCGCGCAGCTCGTAAACCACTACGTCTTCGAGAATGCCCTCTTCAGCGATCGTCTGGGCTAAACTGTTGAGCTTGTCAGGGTCAAAGTATTTGCGAACCTGGTTCGGATCTCGAATGATCTGATCGCGATCGACAAACTGACGAATCTCAGATACGGCTTCTACTGGGCTAGAGCTAGGCGTTGAGACTTCCGGTTCTTCTTGGAGCGCCGATAGCAGTTTATTAAACTTACCCATTCAAAATCTCCTTGCCA
>CBIHQL010000541.1:0-3389 GCA_966211855.1 uncultured bacterium | reverse complement strand
TTAAGCGCTCTTTCAAGGCCGCGATCGCGTAGCATAGTTCCCTGGACTCTTTTGCGACGCGATCATCAGGAACCACTGTAGCTATGTACGAGAAGCTAACCCCCCCCGAAACTGGTAGTAAAATCACATTCGACCACGGCGAACCTGTCGTACCCGACAACCCGATTATTCCCTTTATTCGCGGCGATGGGACGGGTGTAGACATTTGGCCCGCTGCTCAAAAAGTATTTGATGCTGCCGTACAAGCAGCCTATGGCGGCAAGCGACAAATTACCTGGTTCAAAATCTATGCAGGTGATGAAGCCTGCGAGAAATACGGCACCTATCAATACTTACCCGAAGACACCCTCAAAGCCATTCAAGAATATGGAGTGGCAATTAAAGGGCCATTAACCACTCCCGTGGGTGGGGGGATCCGCTCACTCAACGTAGCACTGCGCCAGATTCATGACCTATACGCCTGTGTGCGTCCTTGCAAGTACTACCCCGGCACCCCTTCACCCCACAAAAGCCCTGAAAAGCTTGATGTCATCGTTTATCGCGAGAATACCGAAGACATTTACCTGGGGATTGAGTGGAAACAAGGCAGTGAAATGGGCGATCGCCTAATCAAACTGCTCAACGAAGATTTAATTCCTGCCACCCCAGAGCATGGCAAAAAGCAGATTCCGCTCGATTCTGGCATTGGCATCAAACCCATCAGTAAAACTGGGTCACAACGACTGGTGCGGCGGGCCATTCGTCACGCACTCCGGCTCCCAGCTCACAAGCAAATGGTGACGCTGGTACACAAAGGCAACATCATGAAGTACACCGAGGGCGCTTTCCGCGACTGGGGGTACGAATTAGCCACCAGCGAGTTTCGCAACGAGTGCGTGACCGAGCGCGAGTCTTGGATTCTCAGCAATAAAGAGCGCAGCCCTGAACTCAGCATCGAAGATAACGCCCGCCAAATCGAACCTGGTTATGATGCCCTAACCCCTGAAAAGAAGGCGAAAATTTGCCAAGAAGTAGAACAGGTACTCAACTCGATCTGGGAAACCCACGGTAACGGTCAGTGGAAAACTAAAGTCATGGTGAATGACCGGATCGCTGACAGCATTTTCCAACAAATTCAAACGCGGCCTGACGAGTACTCCATCTTGGCTACGATGAACTTGAACGGAGACTATCTCTCTGACGCTGCCGCCGCGATCGTTGGGGGTCTGGGTATGGGGCCAGGTGCTAACATCGGTGACAACTGTGCCATCTTTGAAGCCACCCACGGGACTGCACCCAAACACGCAGGGCTCGATCGCATCAACCCAGGTTCCGTCATCCTCTCAGGTGTGATGATGCTGGAATATATGGGTTGGCAAGAAGCCGCAGACTTAATCAAAAAAGGGATCGGGGCAGCAATTTCTAACCGGGAAGTAACCTACGACTTAGCTCGATTGATGGAACCTCCTGTTGAGCCCCCGTTAAAGTGCTCAGAGTTTGCCGACGCGATTATTAAGCACTTCCACGACTAAGCGGATAGTCCAAGCAGCTCAGTTTAGTTCAGCGATCGCTCAGACTCCAGTTTGGACAATTGGCTCTAATCGCCTAGAAACTTAACCTCCAACTCTTCCCTAGTTCATTGGGGGAGAGACTGGAGGAGAGGTTTCAACAGCCCAACGTGCTACCAACGTTAAGGATTAGAGAACGTATTGATTTCGCCACCGCCAATAGAGCGACCAGGGGTACGGCGTGGAGTTGAAAAGGGTCGCGTGTTGTTGGGGATCGTCGAGTTTGTTGAGTTATTGATCGTTGAAGAAAACCCCGAATTGTTCAGCCCTGTAGAAGATGGACTGCTAGAGAACCCTGGTTGACCAAAATTCACCCCACTATTATTGCTGGGCACTGGAGCTACGCCTGGCGTTGAGGGCAAGCTCGGTACCGTCGGCGTAGATGAGAAATCGCTGGTTCCAGTTCCCGCTCCGGCAGATGGGCTAGTCAAATAGTTAAATGCATTAGGAGGTTGAGCAGCATTGGGTCGGGGAGGATTGCTGTAGTTAATTCCGCTGTTGTCAACCCCAGAGAAGGTAAACCCCGTTTGAGGCGCTGTCTGGGTTGGAGTTCCGGGTAAAGCGGTTCCTGTTGAGGGTGCAGCGGCAGGTGTATCAGCCGAAATCGCTGCGGTTGGGAGTGTTGAACTCGTTTGCGACTGCTCTAGAGCACGCTGCAACGGACTCACAGGTAAGGGGACATTAGTACTCGAAGGTGAAGATCCAAGCAGAGTTTGATCAGGCAGTAAACTAGGCTCAGTTCCTCCAGCCCCCAACGTTGACACTGTGCCCGTAGTTGGGGAGTTAGGCACTTGCACCCGTGACAAGCTGGAGGTAGTTGAGCTTGGAGCCAACGGGTTGGCAGGGGTAGAGAGATTTGGATTAGCCAACAATGAGCTGGAGCGTTGGCGGTTAGGGTCAGTGAGGCTACTAGCCGTCCCAGCCTCACCAGGGGTTGTAGATGGCTGCGATAGGATGCCCAAAGGCTTTGCTTTGTCTGGAGCGGCTCCAACGGAAGCACCATCGGGCAACTCAATAGAACTCTCAAATTGCTTTAGTAGCAACGGCAAGCTGTCAATATCAGCCCCAATGGCACTGTCTTCTGAGGATAGAGAAGGATTAAAGCTTGAGGCATCATTCGTGCGGTTGTTGCGGGCGCTAAACCATGCGGGGCGAAACCAGTAGCCTAGAGTGAACAACAAAATCAATCCCAACATCGCTGCTGGCCCCCACACCATAGGACGCTTGAGAGTGCGGAGACGGGCTTTGAGATGGCTGACAGGTGCAGGTAGTTGTTTCAGTGCTGGCATAGTGCGATCGCAGTAAGGAGTGACGACAAGAATTCAACAAACCCTACAGCAAGCATAACCGCTACTAGAAATATTGAACTTGCTGCTAGTGCTTCTCAATTCCACAAGTGCGACAGCTAAAGTCCGGATCCTCTTGCCCCGTATTCACTTTAATTTCATCGAGCTTGACCGAGCGATCGCTCATGAAGCAAGAAATCTACACTGGCTCGACAGAGTGACCCGAACCTGGGTACAGCCGCCTCGGACTACCCGCCACTCCAATGGGAACCAACCGCTTGGACTGGAGCAATTCACGATGACGTAATTTTGCCTTCCACTCACGAATAGCTGTGGCAGTGCGGGCGATCGGAGATTGATACCCATCCGTCGTAGAGGAAGCCGATGCAGGTAAGGGGGTCTCAACGGTATGGGGTTGCACACTCATACAGTTAGCCAAGCTATCGAGATAAGGTTCTAAATTTAAGGCTCGCAACAGCTCATCTGCCGATTGGTAACGATCGCCCGGGGCATTACGCAACCTTTTCGTCAGCACCTTACCAAAGTGCTCACTGAC
>CBIHQL010000540.1:0-3395 GCA_966211855.1 uncultured bacterium | reverse complement strand
GAACTAGGGCGATCGGGCCATGATGAAGTCAGCATTGCCAAGGCAGGTGATAACTTGGGTTGGCCCACTATCTACCGCTGTGAGTCTCAACAGGGATTGGTTACGCCTGCGATCGTTTGGCAACAGGCTTTACCTCCCGGTGGAGCGACGATTTATACAGGTCAGGCAATTCCTGAGTGGCAGGGTAGCTTAATGGTTGCGGGGCTACGTGCAGAACAATTGCAGCGAGTTGTGATCGATCCGCAGTCCGGTCAGCTACAGCAGCATGAAGTGTATTTGCAAGGGCAGTATGGTCGCTTGAGAGAAGCGATTATGGGGCCAGATGGTGAGCTGTATGTGACCACTAGCAATTGCGATGGGCGTGGCAGTTGTCCTCCAGAGCAAGACAAGATTCTACGCATTACTCGCTAAGATCTCGCAGATGCTTGTCACTTTTCAATCACATTTTAGCTTTACACTCAAGATAGGTCAGCAAGCAGCCGCGATCGCCCAAGTAGTTGCTTCACCTATCTCTTTGTTGTTGAATCTGCCATTTTCATGCTAGACCTCAAATACAACATTGCAGTTAGCTGCTGACCGTCTCCAATAAGGAAAAAATACAGTGGTTCCTCTCCATGACGATAATCCAGTCCGCATTACCCCTTTCATCAGTTATGGGTTAATTGGCCTGAATATCTTTATTTTTCTTTATGAAATTAGCCTATCTGCGCCACAATTGCAGAGTTTTGTTGAAGCCTATGCAGTGGTTCCCAATCAGTTAACTGAAAGTTGGCGGAGTGGTGATCCAACTCAGATTTGGGCTCAAGCTATGACATTAATTACCTCCCAGTTTCTGCATGGTGGCTTCATGCATTTGGGCGGTAATATGTTGTTTCTCTGGGTGTTTGGCAACAATGTTGAAGACAGATTAGGACATCTTAAATTTCTAATCTTCTATTTACTGTGCGGAGCCTTGGCGGCATTGGCACAATGGTTTTTCTCCATGCAGTCTACGGTGCCAGCTTTAGGGGCAAGTGGGGCGATCGCGGGGGTGCTCGGAGCCTATATTTTACGCTTTCCAAAATCTAGAATTTTGACGTTGGTTCCGCTCGGTTTCTTGATCACAACCATCAGAATTCCCGCTGTTTTCTTTCTGGGGTTTTGGTTTGTGCAACAAGCTCTCTATGGCATTGCGAGCTTGCAGGTACGTAGTAGCATTGATGTCGGTGGCGTTGCCTACTGGGCTCATGCGGGAGGGTTTGTCTTTGGTGCGCTGCTTGGGCCTCTGTTGGGGCTGTTTGCTAACCCGGATCAATAGCGTCTTAGTTGATCACCCGGTTTAGACAACCGATTGAAGCAACTCAATGGGTGTTTGTGGCGATCGCCTCTCTGGAAAGGAGACACTCTGCATGTTGAAGACTGGACGCTGTAATTACCAACCCTGACGCTAGAATGGCATGGTCAAAGCTTGCAATTCTCTACGCGAGAGTTTCAATGGTTGGAATATTTGATGCGTTATTCTCGGCAAGTGCGATCGCGCTCCAAATTGTCGAAGCGCATGGTGAACGCTTGACACTCAGCAGCCAAGTGGATCAAGGTTCTCTCTTTCAAATTGACTTGCCGATAGTGCTAAAGAAATCATGATGCATTGTAGTGATGGTCGGGCTGTCAGGTCACAGAGCATGAACTCAAGTAGGGCCACTATTATATTGTAAAGAGCCTAGACGTGGATCAAAGGAGACTGCCGTTACGCCGACGCGATCGCCATACTATCGGTAATTTGAAATCCACCACCCACTAGTGTGATCGCCTACGGATCTGTCCCCAAGTTAAAGTTGATGATGTCCCTGCCAACGGTAGTATTTGCCGCATAGATGGCTTCTCGGAAGGTTGTTAAGCCATTGCAAATCTTCCATAGTGGGTGGTTCTTACGGTTAGATAGGATAGAAATCAAATAGGTTATCTTCTAAAAACATCCAGGGACAGTTTTCGGCAGTTATGCAGGATAAGAAGCAGCTTGCACAAAAAATAGAGACGCGACGGATCACATCTCTACTTAGGGTTAATTCAGATGACTAAGCACTACACAGAATTAAAGCTAGACCTCAACTAGCTATTATCCTCTTAATTCACCTGCGGGGGGATTACTAGCCGATTGGAGGAGATCGAGAATTTGATCCATCTTAGTACCCAGTTGTTTGTTTTCAGCTTCTAGCTCGTCCAGGCGATCGAGTAGGCGTTTGGTGTCGGTTGGGGTTTCAACTCCAGCTGACTTACGGAGATCTTGACCAAAGCCCATCAAGGCAGGTCGCTCTACATAAGTGACTCGGTGCTGCACCCGCCAGGTGGGATTGGAGTTACCTACCATCACTTGTCGTAAGGCCCGAGCCTCTTCATCATTACTTTGCAGCCATTCTGGGTCAACAACCTGATTGAAGAATTCAGTAAAATGCTGAGTGTCGCTCTCTCGATAGAAGCTCATAAAACGATAGCGATCGACCTTTTCTCCTGGTAAGAGGGGCATATCGTTATAGTCTGTAATCCCAATTCCTTCGACTCCGCTGAGATCAACATTGAGGGCAATTCCCTGACTACGATTCTCAGTTTTAGTCATAATTTGCGTGAGGTGGAAAGTAGCCTGGGCAGTCAGTTCTGCGCCCACACCTAGCGCTTTAAATCCACCCGTTCCCCCGATTGCCCCTTCCATATTAAAGGAGCCTCCAATGGTGTGTTCGATCATGCTGGCAAACTGCTGTGCTTCTGCACGTAAGCCACCGTCAGCATCCCACACATAAGTATTCACGATGTTACGCTTACCTGCGCGGATCTGAATGTTCTCCATCTTTCTCTGCCAACCTGCGAAGCTGTTAGTAGCATGAACCAGCTTTTCGGCGTCTTTGATTTTAGATTTCAACGATTGCCGCTGATTCTCGTCGTCTTTGTCAGCCCTCTCTACTCCAACTTGCCGATCTAAAGATGTTTCGTCTAAAAGGCGACTATTGAAGTTCTGGAAATAAGCTTCTCGGTCGGCATCTTGTTCCTCGATCTTTCGCTTTAATGCGTAGGCTTCTTGAACCCGATAGTAGCTGGCGGGATAGAGCGAGCCATATTGATTTCGCATTTGGGGTACATGCCGGAAGAAGCGATCGCTGGTGGCTTGTGATCCTGTCATACCATCTAGACTGCCGTTCATCGTGTAGGCAGGATTCATCATGAATGTAATAGTATTGACATCAGGATCAATGCCTTCCACCGGTGCTAGTTGATAGCTCACCATACGCTTACTACGCATCAGACGAGTGATGTAAACATCGGCTAAGCTTGAAGCAACCAACGCATAGCCTACATTTTTAGGAATGAAGCGGTTCCCCAAATGAGGGAACTTCGGGGTTGATTCGGGAGTACCCCGCAAGGCT
>CBIHQL010000539.1:0-3402 GCA_966211855.1 uncultured bacterium | reverse complement strand
ACCATTTTCGATCATGACCTTTACTGCATCTGCTCCAACCACCACTTCTAACCTGCTGCGCGATCGCTACGGCACCGCTTTTGATCTCACCCTAGACGCTCCCTGGAATAGTAGCCTGACGACGCTGTTATCTCACCGTTCCGTGCGTTCCTATCTCTCCAAGCCGTTACCATCAGGAACGCTGGAAACGCTGGTCGCTGCGGCTCAGTCTGCTTCTACTTCCTCCAATCTGCAAACCTGGAGCGTCGTGGCTGTCGAAGACCCAGAGCGCAAAGAACGCTTGGCCCAACTGGCAGGGAATCAGGCTCATATCCGTCAGGCCCCGCTATTTCTGGTTTGGTTAGCTGATTTGGCTCGCCCGACCCACATTGCTGAGCAAAGAGGACTTGCTCACGACGGGCTGAACTATCTAGAGATGTTTTTGATGGCGGCGATCGATGCCAGCCTTGCTGCCCAGAATGCGGTCGTGGCCGCAGAATCTCTTGATTTAGGCACCGTCTACATTGGCGGCATTCGTAACCAACCTGCTGCGGTTGCTGCCGAGTTGGGTTTGCCGAAACAGGTCTTTGCCGTGTTTGGTCTCTGTGTCGGCTATCCCGATCCAGCCAAACCCGCCGCGATTAAACCTCGCCTGCCTCAGTCAGCAGTGTTACATCGCGAAACCTACAGCCTGGAAGCTCAAGATGCCGCGATCGCCCATTACAACGAGATCATGGCAGCCTTTTATGACCAGCAGAACATGAAGGTTGAGGGAGATTGGGCGCAACATTCCAGCGATCGCGTCGCCAGTGCTGAATCGCTCCGTAACCGCGCTCATCTCCATGAAATTCTGCACCAGCTTGGCTTTGAACTCCGTTAATCTATCCTTGCGATTCATTTATGACTCTCGCCTTTAACCCGCCACAAGTTACCAGAGCCTCCCTCGTAGACCAAAACACCATTCGTCGTCGCGGTGTTGGTTTACGAGCCATTGACCACATGAAAACCTGTCTGGGATACACCCTGTTTACGCCTTTGACTGGGCAGGGTGAGGTGTATTTAACCGATATCAAAGGGAGAGTGGTACATGAATGGAAGCTGCCTTATGCTCCTGGGCCTTATGGCTATCTCCTCCCCAACGGCAATCTGTTTTATAACGGAAAAATTCCCGAGGCACAGAGCCGTTTTCCCATGTGGTCGCTGTTCAAGGGTGGTGTAGTCCTAGAAGCCGATCGCCACGGCAATATTGTCTGGGAATATCATCATCCTGATCATCATCACGATGCTTGCCGCCTCCGCAATGGCAACACTTTGATTCTGTGCATTGAGAAAATCCCGCGATCGCTGGTGGCTCAGGTTAAAGGCGGTATCCCTGGTACAGAAGCAGAGGGCGACATTTATGCTGATGTAATTCATGAAGTCACACCTGGCGGGGAGATTATCTGGAGTTGGCACGCCTATGAGCATCTTGACCCAGAAACCGATGTGATTAACCCTCAAGATCCCCGCCACGAGTGGACTCACGGCAACTCAGTCAGAGAACTCGCAGACGGCAACATTATCCTGAGTTTTCGCAATATTTCCACCGTGGTCATTGTCGATCGCACCACTGGTCAGATCATTTGGAAACTCGGCAGAGAAGTGCTGGCACAACAGCATTTCCCCCATGAACTGCCCAATGGCAACCTGCTGATTTTTGATAATGGCGCGCACCGCCAATACACCGCCCTCAACTATTCTCGCGTCATTGAGGTGAACCGCCAAACCCAAGAAATTGTCTGGGAATACACCGACAATCCCCCACAAAACTTCTTCAGCCCCTACATCTCCGGTGCCCAACGTTTACCCAACGGCAACACCCTGATTACAGAAGGCTCCTTTGGACGCTTATTTGAAGTCACCTTGGACGGGGAAGTCGTTTGGGAATATATCAACCCTCACTTTGGTGGGCGATCGCCTGACTCTGCCCCTGTAGCGCGCGGCGAACAAAATTCTGTCTTCCGCGCCTTCCGTTACACCCGCGAAGAGATTCCTTGGTTATAAGAAAAACCTAACCCCCAGCCCCTTCCCTACTAGGGAAGGGGAGCTAGACTCAAAGCTCCTCGCCTTGTAGGAGAGAGGTTTGGGGAGAGGTCTACCCTCTGTTATACCTGTGAAGAGATCCCTTGGCTTTAGACCTAAGCCCCAGCCTATTCCCTGGTAGGGAAGGGGAGCTAAATTCAAAGCCCCTCGCCTCGTAGAAGAGGGGTTTGGGGAGAGGTCTGCCTTTCGTTATCTTTTGGAAAAAAACATGAAATATAACAAATTAGGTGACAGCGATTTACAAGTCTCCGAAATCTGCTTGGGCACCATGACCTTCGGGCAACAGAACACCATTACTGAAGCCCATCAACAACTCGATTATGCGATCGCGCAAGGTGTCAACTTTATTGATGCCGCCGAAATGTATCCTGTACCTGTGCAGGAAGATACCCAGGGCTTAACCGAAGCATACATTGGCGAATGGCTTAGCCAACAACAACGGGATCAACTGATTGTGGCGACCAAAATTGCTGGACCCGGACGAGATTTTCACTGGCTGCGGGATGGGGAGCAAAAGATCGATCGCAAAAACATAGAACAAGCGGTCGATGCTAGCCTCAAACGTTTGCAAACCGATTACATTGACTTGTATCAACTCCACTGGCCCGATCGCTATGTACCTCGCTTTGGCGAAACGGTGTTTGACCCTGGTAAAGAACGGGAAACGGTGGCGATCGCAGAACAACTCGCCGTCTTCGCGGATGTGATTAAGGCAGGCAAAATTCGCTATCTCGGTCTCAGCAACGAAACTCCGTGGGGGATCTCTGAATTCAGCCATCTAGCCAAACAGCTCGGCCTGCCCAAAGTTGTTTCCATTCAGAATGCTTACAGTTTGGTGAATCGCGTCTTTGATGCAGCATTAGCAGAAGCGAGTTACCGCGAAAATGTGGGATTACTCGCCTACAGTCCCCTCGCCTTTGGTTTGCTCTCTGGCAAGTACATCAATGGTGCTTCTAGCAACGCGCGTCTGAATCGCTTTGAAGGCTTTGGCGGGCGCTATCGCAAACCTAACGTCGCAGAAGCAGTAGCGGCCTACATTGAGATCGCTCGTGCCCACAATCTCAAACCTGCTCATCTCGCCCTCGCTTTTGTCCGCAGCCGTTGGTTCGTCACCAGTACCATCATCGGGGCTACCACTTTGGAGCAATTGCAAGAGAACTTAGACAGTGTGAACGTCTCGCTCGATGAATCGATTTTGGCTGAGATCGATGCCATTCATACCCGTTATCCCAACCCAGCACCCTAAACGAGAACCTAGGTAGGGGCGAAGCATTCGGGCAGCAGCTTTGATGGATTGCAAGGTTTAATTTCCGAATTCTTCGCCCCTACACGGGATTTGTT
>CBIHQL010000538.1:0-3404 GCA_966211855.1 uncultured bacterium | reverse complement strand
CAGAACAGTTAGGGTAACGTGTATGAAAACTAAAAGAGAACAGGATAGTTGGGTTACTCTGCTCCTTCCTCTCGCCTTAATTGCAGGGTTGGTATTGCTTTTGAATCTGAATGTGGATGGAGGCAGGGCAGAAGGAACCTTGAGCAGTCCGTTAGAGTCGTGGCTCAAGCTAATCGTTGGGTACCTGGCAGCAGGGGCAGAGATTGCAGCCGCGATCGTGATTGGTGGAGCCGTGATTCGGGGGTTGCTCACCTACTTAAAAATTCTGCTTTCCCGTTCTAGATCCCACTTTGATGCAACAGAAATGATTCGGTTGCAGTTAGGTCGAGTCTTGGCGCTGGGGCTAGAATTTACGGTTGCCAGTGATATTTTGCGAACCGCCGTTGCACCCACACGACAGGATATTTTGAACCTGGGAGCGATTGTTTTACTACGGACTTTATTAAATTATTTCCTGGAGCGAGAAATTCAACAGGGTGAACAGAGTCGCCAAAGGAATGAAGACCCATCAGGGAGAGGAAATTATCATGAATGAGTCGATGAATCTCAATGAATCGCAACCCGATCGCCCCAATCAAACCAGTTCTAAACAAGATTCTGAGTATAGTTCGGTTGAACAATCTGCTCAAGCATCATCAACTCCTTCTATTGCTGAAGAAATCGGCGCAGTTGGAGGTGGTATTGTGGGAGCGGCACTGGGCAAATCAATCAAAGGCAACGTAGGTGCGGTAGTTGGTGGTGTGGCGGGGGCGATCGCTGGCGGTATAGCAGCCCATTCTGCGGCAACGTTCACTGAGGGATTGCTCCAGGAAACTCAGCCATCCTTGAGTTTAGGATGGGGAGCCGATCAAAAACCAATTGAGCTTCCCAAACACTATACCTGGGAAGAATTACAGGCACTCTCGAAGCCGCAAATCAAGTAGTTTAAGTGTTGGAAGTGTTGAGATCAATGGCATATAAAGAGTGCCCTGCGGCGATGAATAGACAGTTTCCTGCTTTCCCTCCCAATGTGACATTGGCGCAGGTTTCAGGAACTAAAATCTTACCGATCAAAGTTCCCTCAGATGTGTAAACCTGTACGCCATCCTGGGCAGTCACAAAGACGTGACCCGATCGATCGACACATAAGCCATCCGGTTGCCCTGGTTCGATCACTGCAAATACACGACCGTTTGTTACTTGGCGATCGCCGACCACATCATATACCCGGACATGGTGATAACCATCAGGAAGATTAAATGCCGATGAGTCAGAGACATACAACCTGCGCTCATCAGGACTGAAGGTGAGTCCATTGGGACGCAGCATATCGGTTACCACAGCATTGATCTCTCCGGTTATTGGGTCAAAGCGATACACATAGCTGCCCGGTTGTTCCTGCTCCCCTCCGTAACCCTGATTAGGTTCCGTAATGCCATAGGGTGGGTCAGTAAACCAAATCGTGCCATCGCTTTTGACAACCAGATCGTTAGGACTGTTAAGTCGTTTTCCCTGATAGCGATCGACCAACACCGTCCATTTCCCATCTTGTTCTTGTTGAATAATGGCGCGCAGACCACCCGAACAAGAGATCAATCGACCATTGAGGTCTAGGCAATTTCCATTTTGATAATCGGATGGATTCTGCAGTTCCGTTACTCCATCCTTGGCACTCCAGCGCAGTAAGCGATTATCATGGGCATCGCTGTAAATGACACTTTCATCACTGGAAATATAAACTGGGCCTTCCGTATGTACTGCTCCATCCGTAAGTCTTTGTAGCGTTGCAGTCGGATGAACAAGGGCACTCATGCGATCGTCATAAATTTCGATCGCGTTCGCTACGTTTAACTTTCTGTCACTGGTCATTTGGGTTCCCCGTCTAATGCTCAATTAATAGAATGGTATGTCCGGTGGGATCGTTCACCCGATATCCTCGGTGGTAGGGCGAATGACTGGATAGCTCAATGATTGAGGATGCTGCCACACCGTTTTGATGGAGGCGATCGACCATTTGTTGCAAGTCATCTACCACTAACTCGGTCTGGACATGAGCAATATCCGCACTGCCCCAATTTTTTGGTATGGAACGACCATCTGCTGGCTCAAGATAATCTAGCAACTCAATTCCTAAACCTCCCTCAACGGGGCGTAAAGAAGTGACTCGCACTTGGGCATGAGGTAAACCATCCATGCGGGCTTGCGTTTCTCGCCAGTTAAAACTGCCTCCATCAACGTTCATGCCCAATAAGTCACGATAGAAATGTAGGCTTTGAGCTGTGTCGTTAACCACGATCGCTGTATGGTCAATGCCTAAGAATAGTTGGTCGGTTGATTGGTGCCACTTTGCTTGCCCCTTATCTGGCGGAAACCAGATTAACTCAAGGTCGTGCCGATCGAGATCTTTGAACTTAAAGGCTTGAATATCGGCAGCTTCTTTGTTACCCGGTGGTATGGTCTGTGGTGAAGTTGAGATTGGTTCGATGGGAAACGAACAGAGATGATGGTAGGCATGATCTATGTCGCTTACCACGATCGCGCAATGCTGAAACCAGCGATCGTTACTTTGAGAATCAGACGGAATTGCTTTTCCTAGCAGATCCAGGTATTGAATTAACTCAAGAATTTCTGTGCCAAGCTGTAGAGCCATGACCCGAATTGGAGTGTCCTTCACACCCACTAACTGGCAATATGAAGGATCATGGATAATTCTATCTGAAACGACTTTAAAGCCTAATGCCTGAACATAGAAGTCTTTTGCACGATCGCCATCAGAAACCACGAAGGCGATCGCTCGAATTCGTTGAATTTGGCTTGATGCTTGTAGATGTGCCATACCAAATTAACGTGAAAAAAGCAAAGCATCTAATGAAAACAAACCAGGGCCAAGAACAGTGATGGCAATCAACATCAAACAATACATGAATGCCTTTTCCCAACTGGGCGGCTCCCCCTTACCGTTAGGGCCTTCATACTGCCCCTCAGGGATTAGGTAAGGATCACGGGCTACAAAGGGTAAACCCTGTGAGATCTCCAATACCATTGCAAAAATCATTGAACCGAGAATTGTGATACTGGCAAGCGGTGTGAGCAGCCCTAAAACTAGACAAACCCCTCCAGCAATCATCGAAAATGCTGAAAGAAAGCATAGAAAAACAGACATCTTTAAAGAATTTGCCCACGTTTTTAAGTGAGTGATTTTAGGATAACCGTGGAGCATAAATAATACTCCTGTGCCTACTCTAAAGAGCAACAAAACAAATCCCTCAATGCCACTTGGAAAGCCCAAATAAAGCAAGTCAAGCCCATTTGTTAACAGTCTTTCACCCGGAATGCTGACCAAAAGAATAGTAACTGTAACGTCAACCATAGAGTAGTTAATCATTGAGAACGTGAGCAATGACAATGCTCATGTTAAACTTGTC
>CBIHQL010000537.1:0-3416 GCA_966211855.1 uncultured bacterium | reverse complement strand
GAGAAGGGTTACTCATAAATTAATTTGGGTGAATTACCCCTGTCCCCGTTACTTCACGAGTAGCATACAAGAATGTTGGCTAGGCCAATCACCTGCCACAAATCTCTTAACCTCTCAAGAAAATATTCTTAGACATAGGAACCGTGGTGGATGCTATGTTTCACAAAATCTTAGTTGCAATCGATCAATCGGCGATGGCTCGACAGGTGTTTGAAAAAGCGGTGAGTCTCGCGCAGGTAGCAAGTGCAGAGTTGATGTTACTGCATGTGCTATCTCATGAAGAAGATGGAAGCCCAAGAATGCCCGTTTTCTCAAATTTAGATTATTATCCGGGCGTGATGCAGAGCCAAACTTTGGAGTTGTATCAACATCAGTGGAGAGATTATGAAAGAGCTGGATTAGAGATGTTGCGATCGCACGCACAACTGGCACAAGAGGCAGGGCTAAGCGTTGAGTTTACTCAAAATCCTGGCAGTCCTAGCCGTGTAATTTGCGAATTAGCTGGGATGTGGAAGGCTGATTTAATTGTGGTAGGACGGCGAGGTCGTTCTGGCTTAAGTGAACTGTTGATGGGTAGTGTGAGCAATTATGTGCTCCATCACGCGCCCTGCTCTGTCTTGATTATCCATCCCAACTCCAGCGGCCCCCTAGAAACCCCTGCCGAGCCAACGACAGAGGTCACTTTATAGTTTAAGGTTTTGGCAGAGGGATATAGCCCCAAACCCCACCCTTAAAACTGGTCGTGGGGACAGGGTTGGCTGAGGAATCGTAGCCGTTGATTTCTCGCACCCAACGGCCCGCATAGTTGACGTAAGCTAGCCCATCGGCAAAAGAGGTAGCGTCTGCCAGTTGAGGTTCAATGACAAAGGTACCGCTGCGGTTAATAAAACCAACTTTTTCACCCAAGCGCACCATTGCGACACCTTCTCGAAATGGGTTTACACCAGAAATAGTCGTTGAGTCAGGAGGCGAGAACTGACCAGGGATAACCACCTTGCCTGTAGAGTCGATGAAGCCCCATTTACCCAGGTCGTCAAATAAAACGCCAGCCAGACCTTGAGAGAAATCTTGGGCAAGATAAAATTGCGGTTCAATCACCACCTTACCTGTTTTGTCGATATAGCCAGATTTGTTAGAAAACTGAGACACCCCAAACCTGACCAGCGATCGCCCTTCTGAAAAATTGCGAGCATCGGCAAACTGCGGCTCAATCACCACCTTACCTGTCTGATCGATAAACCCAACTTTGTCATTGACGGTAATTTGGGCTAACCCTTCGCTAAAAGAACCCAGTGCATAGGGTTGTAAGGGTAAGACAAACTCTCCCTTGGTATTAATCAAGCCCCACTGACTACCGACTTTGACGGCTGCGATACCTTCAGAAAAAGATCTCGCCTCATCAAATTGCGCAGCGATCGCCATCTTCCCGGTAGTATCCATGAAGCCATATTTGTCGTTTTGCTTCACTAGAGCCATGCCACCTGCAAATTGAGCGGGGGGTTCGCTGAATTGAGCCGGAATGATCGATTTACCACTGCGATCGATATAGCCCCATTTTTCTTGTAATAACACTGCCGCTAAGCCTCCAGCAAAGGGACGAGCATCAGCGAATTGGGCTGGAATTACCAACTGCCCAGTCTGATCGATAAAGCCAAATTTGCCATTGTGATAGGCGATCGCCCGACCTTCACTAAACGGAGCAATTCCGCCCATTTCTGGCGCTACTGCAAAGCGATCTCCAGCAGCAATATATTGGGTGGGCAATGTGCGCGAAAATCGTAGTGCTTGACAAAGAAAAGCGGCAACCTCTCCCCGAGTTGTGCTTTGGTTAGGCCGCAGTTGCCGCACATTGGGATAATTGACTGCTAACCGCCCGACTGTACCAGCAGCGATCGCAGGTTTGGCATAGGTGGGGATTTGCCCAGCATCATCAAAATAGCGTTGCAGCGTTGCTGGGATATTGTCCGGTGGGTTGAAGTTTACGGCATTGGCGAGAATAGCGATCGCCTGCACTCGTGGAATCGGTTGATTGGGTTGAAAAATATCGCCAGGATATCCAGAGAAAAATTCTCGCTCATAGGCTTTTTTGATGGAATTGGCAGCCCAAAAAGTGCTCGGCACGTCTTTAAAAGTGATGGCTCGTCGCTGCACTGGCTTGTCTGGGAAGGCATTCAGCATCAACACCGCAAATTCGGCCCGCGTCAAAGTATTGTTGGGTCGAAAGGTTTGATCTGGATACCCCGATACCAACTTGCGGGTTGCCATTTGATCAATGCAAGAATTGGCCCAATGCTTTTGAGCATCTGCAAAGGCGAGAGCCGACGAAGAACCTACAAGGCTCAATAACACCGCGATCGCTAAGCTTGATTGCACTTTTAACCAGACAGGTAGACTCATAACAGTTGCACGGGTGAACATAGCTAGGTTTAACCTCCTCAGAACCAAGTCTGATTCCGGCTAACACTGCCATTTTCACCCGATCGCATGAGCCTAGTGCCACGGATTAGTTCTCTGACTCCACAACATATTTTTATGGATTTTGAGAGAATTGAGCTTATGCAAAGTAATTATGAGAGAAGCAGCCTATGATTTAATATTAATGAGAAAATGTTGGTCTTTATAATATGGTCTGGCGATCACTTGTTTGCTGCCTCGGCCTTGTTACACTTAGTAACCATCCACTGGTGGTGAGTGCTCGTTCATTCCAAACCAATTTACATGCTTCTCTGACGGCAGGACTGTTTAACCAAACAAGGCCATTAGAGACAATACCTGAGAATTTTACGGGTGAGTCTTCAGAGAAAGTGACAGTCTCTGCTGTTGCATTGATTCGAGAACAGGCGGAAGCGATTACTGTAAAAGTATTTGCTGAGGACTCTCAAGGCTCGGGAACTATCATTCAGCGCTCTGGAACAACTTATCGAGTCATAACTAACGAGCATGTTTTGAAGACAAGTGCCAAAATCCAGATCCAAACTGAGGATGGACGCATTTACCAAGCTTCGCGGGATAGGGGAATCAAGTTTCAAAGTAACGATTTGGCAATTGTAGAGTTTCGTAGCATCACACCTTATCAAGTTGCTCGTATTGGTAGTTCTTTTAACCTTCAGCAGGGAGAGACAATGTTTGCTGCTGGTTATCCTTATACAGATGATGTGGCTGATAAACCAGCATTTATGTTTACAGAAGGGCAAGTTGATTTCTTGACTGATAAAGCCTTTATTGGCGGGTACCAACTTGGCTATAGCAATAAAATCCGTAAGGGGATGAGTGGTGGACCTGTTCTAAATCAGCAGGGGGAGCTCGTTGCAATTAATGGGATGCATGCTCAACCTCTGTGGGGTAATCCTTATACTTTTCAGGATGGATCTCAACCTCCGTCTTCCTTAAGGAAGTTACTAGCACGTTCTAGCTGG
>CBIHQL010000536.1:0-3417 GCA_966211855.1 uncultured bacterium | reverse complement strand
TATTACAGCAAGAAGGTGTTGAGTTACCTGCTGATCAAATTCTCGGCAAAGAAGTCAAGCGCCCGAAATACCAGATTTTGCGCGAGTTGTGGGCAGCGGCTCAATTGCAAGACGGAGCCGATCTGTGGTTTATCGAAGACCGCCTCAAAACCTTACAAACGGTACAAGAGCAGGAAGATTTGACGAGTGTGCAACTGTTCTTAGCAGATTGGGGCTACAACACCGCCCGCGATCGCACGATAGCTGAACAAGATCACCGGATTCATCTCTTATCACTGCAACAATTTGGGCAAGATTTCTCAGCTTGGGCTTAGGATCAAGTCATGCTTGATCTCACCAAACTGGCACAGCAAATGCAGGGGATGAGCCAACACCTGCAAGCCGAGGCCACCGCAACAAGGCAACGCTTAGACTTGGCTCAACAGCTCGTTTTGCAAGCTCAAGCTCGACAGGCAGACTTAGTTGAGCAGCGGCAAACTTGGCAAGATCGCTTAGGCTTTGCAGCCGCCGAACCGATCGAACCGTTAGGCACGCGAGTTGAAATTGCGACTGCGCCTTCTGTGCATACCGCGATCGCTACCGATGGCTCTCAGATTGCCCCCAGCCATCACGAAATTGCCTACTGCTACTTGATCAATGTTGGGCGGGTGGTGCTGCATTATGGGCAGAGTTTGCATCCGTTGCTAGATAGCTTGCCAGAGGTATTTTATCGGCCCGAAGACCTCTTCGTTTCCCGGCAATGGGGCATTCGTACCGAAGAGTGGATGGGGTATCGGCGCACCGTCTCTGAGGCCACGGCATTGGCAGAACTAGCGTGTGGTGTAAAAGCTTTGGTCGCAGACTCAGTGCCGCTGTTGGCAATGGTGGATGGGTCGCTAATCCACTGGGTGTTTGAATCACTTCCCACTGAAGCTCGCGATCGCCTGTTGCCGCCAATACTAGATGCCTGGGATCAACTCCGGCAAGCAAAAATCCCGCTGATTGGTTATTTAAGTGCCTCTCGCAGTGGTGAATCGCTCAACTTCTTGCGCTTGCAAACTTGCCCGCATCCCGCCCCTGACTGCGCGACTCACTGCCCAGGCCAAACCGATCAAGCCCCTTGCCATGTATTTGCGCCCTTGCGAGATGCCGCTCTCTGGTCAGCATTTTTAGAACCCGGGCAGCGCAGCCCTCTCTGGCGCAGTTCAGCCCGCATTCTCGACTTGTATGGGCCGCACACGATTTATTTTTGCTACGTCCACGTTGGCACTGAAATTGCCCGCATTGAGTTTCCAGCTTGGGTCGCCGAAGATGCAGCACTTCTAGACTCGTCCCTCAGTTTGGCATTGGCTCAAGTTCAAAAAGGCTACGGTTACCCAGTCGCGCTGGCAGAAGCTCACAACCAAGCCGTAGTACGAGGGGGCGATCGCTCGCGATTTTTCTCGCTACTCGAACAACAAATGATTCGGGCGGGCTTAAAAAATATTGGTACGTCCTACAAAGAAGCTCGCAAGCGGGGCAGTATCGCTTAAGCCAACTCAGCGATCGCTACATCTTATTCGAGATGCTCGTCCGTTAAGTTTTCGATTAGTAAATCCATTTGTTGTTGACGTTGGTTAAGAAACGTCTCGCATTGGCGCAGGTATTCTACCGCAACCCCAAATTGATCAAAAACCTCTGCTAAATCTAGTTCACCTGCTTCAATCCGAGCGATTATTCCTTCAATTTGCTGAACTGTTTGCTCATAATTCCAACCTGCCGATGCCGCAATCAATTCTTCTGAGTTGAGGGCACCCCGGTTATGATTCTGAGCAGCAGTTTTACTCAAGCCAGAACTTTCATTCATTTTGCCAATTAGAAACTAACCGCGATCATCAAGATCTAGAATCTCTGTAATTTGAGCTTTCACTTGCCCTTGACCCAGTTGAATATAGATTTCTTGGCCCAAGGTAGTGTCTTGTGAAGAGCGAATGATTGACTGATTAGCTTGTCTAACCACAGCATAGCCTCGTTTGAGGACTGACTTCGGATCTAACGTTGCCAGTTTTTGGTGCAACATTTGGCAATGCTGGCTCGCTTGCTGGGTACGGAGCGCTGTACTTTGCAGGAGTTGTTGCCGTAACCAAGCTAAGGTGCGGGTTTCTCGCTGAAGTTGTCGGTTGAGGGGCAGACGGCGGAGGCGATCGCGCAAGTGCTGCAACTCTCCGCCTAGCATGTCCAGATGTTGGGTCATCGCTGCCTGTAAAATCGTGGTTCGCTCTTGGTGCTCGGTGTAGAGGTCAGATAATTTCGGCACGGCCTGCTCGGCTGCGGCTGTGGGCGTATGAGCACAAACATCTGCTGCTAAATCTGCCAAACTCTCATCGCGTTGATGACCAATACCAGAAATCACCGGAATTGAGCACTCAGCGATCGCTCGCACCACCCGCTCATCATTAAAGCAATCCATATCTTCGGTCGCCCCACCCCCCCGCGCCAAAATCAACACCTCAGCTCGGCGATCGCGTTCTACCCGTTCAATCGCCGCCACAATCGAGAGAGGTGCTTGATCTCCTTGCACCAAAGCTGGAGAAAACAACACTTGCAAACCAGGGTAGCGCCGTTTGAGCGTGCGTTGGATGTCGCCCCAGGCAGCAGCTTGCGGAGAGGTCACCACTGCCACCACTTGCGGATGAGTAGGGAGCGATCGCTTGCGTTCTGGTGCAAATAGGCCTTCAGCCTCCAAGCGGTGTCGCAACTGTCGGTAACGAATGGCCCGCAGCCCCTCTCCCGCAGGTAACGCTTGCCAAGCGATCAGTTGGTACTGCCCCCGCTGAGGATGTAAATGAATTCGCCCTAATAAAATCAGTTGCTCCCCCGGTGTTGGCATCGCTACTAATTTACTCAGGTGGCTGTTCCAAATCACGCAACTAATCACTGCTTTGTCATCGGGATCTTGTAACGTGAAGAAAAGCCCACTGCGGTAGCGCGTTGCACTCGACACTTCACCCGTGACCCAAATCTGCTGCAACTGACCATCTTGCTCTAAAAGCGCTTGAATATAGCCCGTCAGCCCCGCAACAGACAGCGGTGTTTCAGGAACCAAAAGATTAGGAAAATAAGCGGCCATTTTTACGTATCTCACTCAGTGAGTGCTCTAGAGCCGTTCTGAAAACATATAGAAAATCTTCAGAGAATTTTGCGAGTTTTTTAGTACACTAGTACTGAGTAAAGTGTAGAATTGAAAGGGATTTGAGCTATCTCTAACTTAGACAGTAAGTTTAATAGCATTACGGTAATTTCGCTGCTGTTTCTCCCCGCAAATCGGTTCTAAATTTCTAGAATAGAGTCCCACCCCCAACCTTACGTTTAGCCTGTTACATCCTGCAAATATCCCGTCTTGAGGCGTTAATGGCTACCAAAATTACTGACAATCCCGATAAGCAAAAAGCTCTCAAA
>CBIHQL010000535.1:0-3433 GCA_966211855.1 uncultured bacterium | reverse complement strand
TGCCAAGTAGTAGTAGATTTTGTCGCGACTCGCTCTTGTGTAGCTTCTGACGTTGCTTGGGGAGCCGTTTTCCGTAAGCCACTCGGCAATGAGTTGATTTTCGTTGGCTGTGTAACCTTCTGTATGGAGCTGGATTTGAGGGCTACCTTGAGGAGTGAGAGTGAGCGATCCATCGTCCATATACCACCAAGCCAATCCTTCAGGAGTGAGCTGCTGGAGCCAGTTCCGAGAAACTTGCTTCTGCTTGCCTGACGGTTTGACGATCCGAAAGACCTCGATAAGCTGGGGGTGACAGGCAGTACTGCCACAAGCTGACTGTTGTCCGTACCCTCGATTATTGGCTGTTCTGAGGTGAGGGCGTAATCCTGCCAATCGCTCAGCTTTGTATTCCAGCCAAGCTTGTTGCTGGATGCCGTGAGTCCAGGACAAGCGGGGGAAACGGCTGTGGCGGTTGGGGTAGGTGATGGAGCAGTCGCCCAGTAAGGTGCCGTAGATGAGACCCAAGGTGTTTGAAGACAGAGGTTCGAGGTTATTAATGAAGTTGTCGGTGCGAGTTGCCCAGATGCCGTGGCCTTGCTTGTAGGGATGCCGCTGCCAATGACTTCTAACTCTTGCAACGGTTGCTGGTTGCGATCGCGTGAGCATGTGCTGAGGAATGCCGAGTCGCTCTCCACAGCCACAGGCACAGTCAGGTCTACAGGGTTCCAGTTCTGCCAATTTTTCGGCGAGACTGAGGGCTTTGTAGTGGTTCTGCCTGGTCGGGTGGTTCTGCCAGTAGCGTTGGATGTATTCGACGCTAGTTTTGTTAGCGATCGTAGGGATTTGCAACCTTTCACCGCAGCCACAGGCGCATTCAGGCCGAATCCTTTCCAACTCTGCCCACTTTGCTTGTAGTTTTTCAGAGGGTGGGGAGACAAGATCTTCATCCCTGGTTGAAGTTCGGCGGCGGGTTTCCATCCTTGGTCTGTCCGAATGAGGTGGTTTCCGGTACAGCGGATTTCTCGGTTGGTAGTTTTGATCAGGTAAGTGGGACGAACACCTTGATCGAACCAACGCAAAACTTTCTTGAATTCCCAAGCTCCGGTTTGGTCATTGTAGCTGAGGACTTGCTTGCCCTGAATTTCCGGGTTATCAATGCGAATTAAGCCCTCACTGGTTTGAACGAGAGAGTCTCCGGTTAAGCATTCATCAATGACGTAAACTTTGTGCCGACATTGAACAGGGGCAAATTGCGATCGCTCGATCAATTCCCGAATGTTATCAACCCCCGTATTACTCGCTGCGTCGATTTCGATCACGTCGAGTGCGGAACCGTTAGCGATCGCGCGACAGACTTCGCATTTGCCACAGGGAGAAGCGGTTGGGCCTTCACTCTCTAAGCAGTTCAGTGATTTGGCTAAAATGCGGGCACTGGACGTTTTACCCGTTCCTCTCGCTCCGGTAAACAAATAAGCTGGAGCAATCCGCCGTTGCCGTAGCGCATTGGTCAGCGTGGTCGCGATCGCCTCTTGCCCCACCAGTTCGGCGAAGGTTTGCGGGCGATATTTGTGATGCAGCGGTTCGTAGGGCATGATCTGGCAGGAGTCCCTAAGAGCTAGGGTTCAAAATTAGGAAAAATCTGGGCCACGGGGAATACAAGTATAAAGTACCTGTTTACCCAACTTTTGCAGCTCCAAAATTTGCAGTGAAAACCTGAACAGGATAAATAAAGTAGTACAAGTGTTTTAATTAATTGTAGCTAACTTCATTGCGGGATGTGGGTGTTGCGCGATCGCGTTTTTGACATCCAAGATAGATTAGAGGTCATACGCTTTTTGCTTGCAGATGAATACAATTACAGTCCAAGTCTCCGAAGAGCGGCTACAGCAGTTGCAGACGATCGCTGATAACTTAGGGCTTTCATTAGAAGATTTAGTATTGCAGGGCATTGACGAGGTACTGTCGCGATCGCAAGAAGAATTTCAACAAGCAGCAAATTACGTCTTGCGTAAGAATGCAGAACTATATCGCAGACTGGCTTAGTGCGCTATCTAACATTAGATGAGGTTGTAGAGCTGCATTGTCGTCTGCTGGCTCAGTCAGGAGGTTTAGCGGGAATTCGAGACTTGGGTGGTTTGGAGTCTGCTTTAGCCCAACCCAAGATGACTTTTTCGGGAGCGGAGCTGTATCCAAGTGTGTTGGAGAAAGCAATCACTCTTGGCTTTTCTTTAATTCAAAATCATCCATTCGTTGATGGCAATAAGCGGATTGGGCACGCAGCAATGGAAATCTTTTTGGTGCTGAACGGTTTTGAGATTGACGCTGCTGTCGATGAGCAAGAGCAAGTTATTCTGCAAGTTGCATCTGGTTCGATGAATCGACAAGATTTCACCAATTGGCTGCAAAACCATTTAATTCCCCGCTCGTTCTAGAAAAATGCCATCACCCCTTTAACTCGCTTGTTGTAGTTCGGCGTGGTGCCAGCGAGTAATATTTGCTTCGGTGTGGCTGACTAAGATGCCGAGGAATTCTAGACTTTCCAGATGGTCGGCGATCGCTTGTTTTTTCCGGGCAGCTCCTTTGAATTGCGCTACGACTTGCTCGACTGTCCACTCACCACCGTTGATTCGCAATAAATCTCGAATGGCGGCGAGTTGGTCTTTAGGTTTTTTGGGCCACGCGATCGCACCTTCTTTAATTGCACCTTGACTGACCTCTCCCCAAACCCCTCTCCTGCAAGGCGAGGGGCTTTGAGATTTTCTCGTAAATTGCTCTAGCGCCCATTTCCCGAAGTAGCCTCTCCTGCAAAGCGAAGGGCTTTGAGATTTTCTCCTCTTCCTGAGCAGGGAAGGAACTGAAAACTAGGATAAAGTTCCGGTTCCCTCGCCCCGTGGGAGAGGGTTAGGGAGAGGGCTTCTTAGAAATCCGCACGAAGGCTTTGCCGAAATTCCTTAACCGCTGCGAGAGGCTGGGGATAGTTAATATAAGAAGTCACCCTTTCTAAATCTAATTGAGGAAGTAATTGGCTGCGATCGCTCTGTTCATATTGCTCTCCTCGCAGGCAATAAACCGTAAGCTGCTCATCTTGCCAAAACCAAACTTCAGGCACTCCCAACCGTTGATAAATCGCTAACTTATCAACACCACCACTGGTTAGCGTGACTTCTACCACTAAGTCAGGTATTGGTTTTTCTACACCCAGGCAATAACTTTCATCTGGCTCACCTCCAGCTTTTTGCGTTTCACTGCGGAGCGTGGTTGAACCGAGCGGAAAGTATTCGGTACTGGTCTCTTCAAAATAAACTTCTAAGAGCGTCGCAATCCGTTTTTTAATTCCTTCATGGCGGCGACTCGGAGCCACAACTTCTAATACTCCATCCAAATAACTGAGGCGAAATGCAGCATTTTCTTGGAATGTGCTGAGCAGGTGAACATAGTAGAGCCAACTCACTTT
>CBIHQL010000534.1:0-3435 GCA_966211855.1 uncultured bacterium | reverse complement strand
TGGGCAAGGCTCTGGCGCAATTCCTCTTCCAGTAATTTACGTTGAGTCATATCACGGGCAACGCCTACGCAATACAGCACTTGACCTCCCTCATCATACACGGCAGAAATATTGGAAATATACCAACGCCAATCGCTGTATTTGGGCTTAATGAAATACTCCAATCCCCAAATTGTTTGTCCCGTTGCGACCAATCTCTGCACTGCATCTACACAAAGTTGCACATAGTCAGGATGAATCATTGGGGCGAAGTGCATACCCACCAATTCTTCTGCCTGGTATTGGAGAGCCTCGCTCAGACTGGGAGAGAGATAAGCAAAGGTGCCATCGGGGTTGAGGATATAAATCACATCATTGACATTCTCGACAATACTGCGAAATTTTTCTTCGCTTTGGCGCAGCGCCGCTTCAGCTTGCTTGAGATCAGTGACATCTAGAACAATACCTGACCACAGCGTTTCTCCGGTTGGCAGACGGGATGGAGTAGAGCGGCAATGCATCCACTTCAGTTTGCCACTGGGAGTCCGTTGGCGAAATTGCTGGTCAAACACAGACAAATCATGACTCGATCGCTCTGTGGCTGCCCTAATTTGGGGTAAATGTTCCTCAACGATCTGGCTATACAGAAGATGGATATTTTCTAAAACGTCTGCCGGTTTCACTTCCGCAATTTGTTCGATGCCAGCGCTGACATAGGTGAGGCGATCGCGCCCATCTAGTCCCCGAATTTGTTGGTAAATAGCGCCATTGCTTAAGTTATCGCCAATCGAGCGCAGCATGGCTTCCCGCTGCCGAATTGCCTCTTCTTTGTGTTGGCGTTCTAGCTCGGCTCCGGCACGGGCTGCAAAGATTTTGAGGATGAGTTCTCGGTCAGGGTCTGTGTTCATGGGTTTGGTATCCAAGACTGCCAGATGCCCCAACACCTGCCCGGTCGAGTCGATCAGTGGCATGCCCAGATAGCTGACAACGCCCATGTCTGCTAAATCGCGATCGCTGGAGAACTGAGCTTGCACATCCGTTGCGTAGTAGCAAGCCTGACCTGCCAACACCCTTTCACAAGGCGTATTGGCAATGGGATAGGTGATCGGCTGACTCCAATCCTCCCCCGTCCAATAAGCTAAAGAACGAACCTGAGTCTGTTCTGGGTTGGCAAATTCCGTGACGATCGCATACTGCACCTGCAACACCTTGGCTAAGTAACGCACACAAGCTCGAAAGAACTCACTACCTGTCTGCGAGGCGGTGCCCTCTACAATCAGGCGTAATGCCTCTTTTCCCCGCTGTAATGCCGTTTCTGTTTGCTGGTGTTGCTGAATTTCGGACTCCAGTTCTTGCGTGCGTTCGGCAACTTTTGCTTCTAGCGATCGCGCATAGTCTTGCAATTGTTGGCGAGAGGCGCGAATTTGCTGGCTCATCCAATTAAAAGCATCTGCTAAAGTTTTGACTTCTCGAATCGCAGAGCTGGCAATGGGTTGATCAAGTTCTCCATTCGCGATGTTTTGACTGGCAGCACTCATTTGGACGATGGGTTTAGTGACCCGCCGAGCCGTCGATACACCGATCGCGATCGCCACTCCTAACGAACCCAGACATAACCAAAGGGTAGTGTTAGTGTTGGCATGGATACGAGCCATAAAGTCGGACTCTGGCACCACCACCACAATCAGCCAATCTAGCCCCGCTTCTCTCGTAAACGGTGTCACGCGCAAAAAGTATGGCTGCCCCTTTTGCTGAAATGTCAATGACTGCGAGCGATCGATCCCCGCCAGGGTTCCAGCCTGGGCTTGCAAGACTTGAGTCGATCGCTGAATTAAAGAATTGTTGAGTTCGAGAGCATTAATGCGTAGATTTTGAGGATTTAAGGGGAGTGGCTGAGTCGAACTGGCAATTAAGGCACCAGAGCGTTCAGTAATAAAGATGATCCCAGATTCTCCCACCTGAGTATTTTGGAGCAGCTCGCTAATCTTGGAGAACAGGCAATCTACGCCCAAAACACCCTGCAAGTTACCAACCGCATCGTACACAGGTTGACTGAGGGCAATTTTGAGGTCTTGTTGACTGATATCGGGATACACCTCGCTCCAGGTTCCAGTTCCTGCTTGGGTCGCGCTTCGATACCAGGGGCGAACTCTCGGATCAAAGCGATCGCCTTTTTTTAATAACTCAGTTGCTTGGCCTAGGGCATCTGCGGCATAGCTGTAATATCTGCCATTGGTGCTTTTGCCCGATCGCCCAATCCGCCAAGTGTTGCTGGGCCGATGTCGTCCTAGCCCCGTAAATTCTCCCTGAGGATCGCCAAAATAGATCGCGGCTCCACAAACATTGTCAAATAAAAATCGTTGCTGCCAAAAAGATTGCGTCAGCGCCTGGGGGTCTTGAGGATTCACTTGTCCTGTCTGAATGGCACTGGCGTTGAGGCGGTTGATAATTTGGGCACTGCTTAAATACTGATGTAACTGGAGCTGAACGCGATCGCTCACCTCTGCCATTAATTGTTGGGCCAGATCTTCAACGGCTTGCTTCCCATTCCTAAAAGAAAGATACGCGGTTAGCCCCACTGCTCCCACAATCGGGATGACAAAAGCAGCAATCAAAATCGTTTGCAGCGGTAATCGTGGCAGTCTTTTCCTACCTTTCAGGACTCTGAGTAGCTGAAGGCGCTTCATCTTCATAAAGGAAGATTGGGAATGCGAATCGTGAACATAGTCCAACCTGTGGCACTCGCTATTTCGATTGTGCCGTGAAGTCGCTCGATCTGCTTTTTCACCAGTGCCAGTCCTAACCCAGTACCCCCTTGTTTGCGGCGATCGCCATTCGCAATACGATAGAACTTATCAAAAATGCGATCGTACTCGCTGGCAGGAATCTCAGCTCCCGAATTCCTAACACTGATTTGAAAACTTGCCTCACTCATCCGAGCCGTCAAGGTAATCACTTCTCCAATAGGCGTGTATTTACAAGCGTTGTGAAGCAGTTCACTCAAGGCTCGTTCTAAATAAGCGGGATCGGTTTTCAAGTCAGGTAGATTCGCTGCAACATCCAGGATCAGTTTTTGTTGCTGGCAGTTCGTGCGTTCTAGAAAAGGCTCAGTAATAATGGGCAACCAAAGTGGCAAGCTGATTGTCGTCACATTCAGAGGGGCCGCTCCAGCTTCTAAACGTGCCATATCCAGCAGATCATTGATCAAGCTGGTTTCACGCTGACATTCATCCTTAAGAATTTGGAGGTAACGATCAGCGGCACTGACTTCGGTTCCTGCGGCTGCTACGGATTGTAAAATCATCTCTAGCATTTGAATCGCCATCCGAATCGTGGTCATCGGCGATCGCAGCTCATGGGAGATACTGCTGAGAAAGTCATCTTTGACCTGGCTCAATTGCTCTAGCTCTTGCACCTGAGCCTGAGAGAGCTGATACAGACGAGACTGCCGTAGGG
>CBIHQL010000533.1:0-3449 GCA_966211855.1 uncultured bacterium | reverse complement strand
CCATCCACCCCACAAGACGGGGAGAATTTACCTGGGGCAATTTGTATGTGCGGCAGTTGGGGGCCTGGGGCTTGGCTTGGCGCAGTTGGCAAGTTGCAACTCCACAGCAGGTGGCGGTTTATCCTGATTTGTTGGGGTTGCGATCGCTCTCAATTCGACTCACCTTACAATCTACAGGCTCAATTCGGCAGGCGCGGCGGTTGGGCATGGGAACCGAGTTTGCCGAGTTGCGCGAGTATAGCGTCGGGGATGACCCTCGCTTCATCGATTGGAAAGCCACTGCTCGGCGCAGTCGGCCTTTGATTCGCGTTTTAGAACCAGAGCAAGAACAAACCCTGATCGTCTTGCTCGATCGCGGTCGCTTAATGACGGCACAAGTACAAGGGTTAACCCGGTTTGATTGGGGCTTGAATGCCACTTTGTCTCTGGCCCTAGCAGGTCTACATCGAGGCGATCGCGTTGGCGTTGGCGTATTCGATCGCAAGTTGCACACTTGGATTCCGCCAGAACGGGGGCAACAGCACCTTTCTCGATTGGTAGAGCGCTTAACCCCTATCCAACCTGAACTGCTAGAGCCCGATTATTTAGGGGCAGTGACGCAAGTCGTTAACCAACAAACGCGGCGGGCACTGGTCGTCGTGATTACTGACGTGATAGATACCACTGCTTCGGCAGAGCTATTGGCAGCTTTGGCTCGGCTCGCCCCACGGTACTTGCCCTTTTGTGTGACACTGCGAGACCCCCAAGTCGATCGCCAAGCTCATGCACTGGCAATGGATGTAACGTCTGCTTATCGTCGAGCTGTAGCTTTAGACTTATTAACTCAGCGCCAAGTTGCTTTTGCCGAGTTACGCCAGCAAGGAGTTTTGGTTCTCGATGCTCCGGCTAATCAAATTACCGATCAACTGGTCGATCGCTATCTCCAGCTCAAAGCCCGCAATCAACTTTAAGGAGTCACAGGTTGACCAATATCCGAGCCGTCAAGCGTGCGTCGAAGCAGGGGGCGGTTTTCAGCCTGCGTGCCCCGCTCAATGTAGGTTTGCACATTACGAATGGCTTGCAGAGCGTAAGGATCATCCGATCGCTGTTCTAAAGCCCGCCGGAAGTTGATCAGCGCAGTTTGATAATTGCCTTTTTCGGTAGCTTCATAGCCAATGCGCATGTAGCGATCGTAGTCTGAAGTTTCTGCGGTAGTGGCAGCGGTTGCTGATGTAGCTTGAGGGCTTTGCGGCTTGTTGACCAAATCAGCCATATTCCAGTAAGCAATGGTTGCCAAGCGATCGCCGGGTCTCACCGACAAAGCATTATAAAAATACGCCAGAGCTGTCGCGTAATCTCCCCGCTTAGAAGCTGCATATCCTAAGCGCATGGAATAGTCATAAAAAGACTCACCAGGTAGTGCTGTGGTTGGCTGGGCTACGGTTGGAGTTGTCTGAGCAGTTTGGGCATTGACCGACGGGATCGGCAATACGGCTGTCAGCAAAAATAAAGCAGGTACAATTTTTCTCAAAGTTTGATAAGGCATCGGATTGGCCTCTTATTAACGTCTTAAAGTCCTCTCAATTGCGGGAGAATCTAACTTTAAGGTGCCAATTTTGCAGTTAATCATCCTCTACCAAAAGGTGGGTCGAGCATCCTAAGTCTGTGGCTTTTTACGGCTGCAATAGAGTATCAACAAAGTAAGAAGCCCAGTGCCAACCACATATTTAAACGGCTCTGGAATTACAGGACTCGGTGAGAAAAATCCTTCGATCGTACCAGCGATCACGAGCAGTGGCACCACACCATACATGAGCTGGGCTGCCTGTGAACTATAGATCCGTAGGGCTTCAGCACGACGATAGCGCCCTGGAAAGATCAGCCCTCTAGCAATTAATAACCCCGCTCCACCTGCTAGAAAAATAGCGGGCAACTCCAAAGAGCCATGCGGAAAAACAAAAGCCCAAAATGGATAAGCTAAATTATTTTGACCGACTAATGTCGCGATCGCCCCAATGCTTAAACCATTAAAAACTAATAGAAACACGGTATATAATCCCGCAGTAATTCCTCCAGCGACTGCGCCAAAAGAAACTGAGAGATTATTCTTCATGATTTCTGTAGAAGCGAGCGGTTCAATACCTACAATTGACCCCATCCATAGCTCGCCTTTATCTTGCACTTTAGTAATGAGGTGCTCAGGCACTATCAATGAAAGGAACGTTGGATCGTGCCACGCAAACCACCAAGAAACGATCGTCCCTAGCAAAAATAGCGCTGTTGCTAAGGCAATATAACCCGCAGTCTCTTGCACTAGTGCCGGAAACCCCCACTCATAAAAGGCGATCGCTGCTTGCCACTCCTGCCGCTGAGAGCCTTGGTAAATCTGAGTGTAGCCTCGCGAAGTCAGCCCTTGTAAGTCTCGCACCAGAGTCTCGCCCACTTGATGGGTACGAGCACGCGCCAAATCAGCGGAAACCGAGCGATATAAACTGGCTAGGTCTTTGATTTCAGCGGCTGAAAGTGACTTCAAACCCTGCTTTTCAGCTCGCTTCAAAAGCGTATCTAATCGCTTCCAATTCGGTTCACGCCGTGCAATCCAGCGCTGAATATTCATAGCTATATAAATTTCAATAAATTTTCATTTTAGTCTGAGCTTAGCCTAGCCTAAGATAACCTCAGTCTCGATTCATTCATCGCCGGAGCACTTGGCTTATGCCCGTCCCCGCTCGCGAACCTTCCAGCCCCATGCAGCCCCTCAGTATTGGTAATGTTGTCAGTGCTGGATTGCGCCTTTATCGTTCTCATTTCAAGCAATATTTAGGCTTAGCATTTCAAGCCGCTTTGTGGACACTCATTCCCATTTACGGTTGGGCAAAAGCTTGGATGCTCAATGGCGTGATTTGCCGCCTTGCTTTTGGAGAACTCGTGAATCAACCTGAAGGCGTTCAAGGTGCCCGTAATCACTTAAAACCTAAACTATGGCAATTTTTAGTTCTTCAGCTTTTAGTTGGGTTACTGCTATTTGGAGTTAACTTAGGTCTTTCACTCGGTCAAGGCATCATTACATCAGTATTCATTGGTATTTTTGGTCAAAACTCACCCGTTGCTAGTTTAATTAGCTTTATTTTAAGCTTAGTAGTTTTGTTTATCTATATTTGGGTTTATTCGCGAGTCTTGATTCCAGAAGTGTCTTTGGCAGTTGAAGAAAATGTGGATGGTGCTTCTGTGATCAGTCGTAGCTGGAGTTTAACTCAGGGTCATGTGTTGCGGTTACAAGGTGTGGTATTCATTGCTTCATTAATTACCCTGCCAGTTATAGGTATTGCACTAATTCCTATGCTTGTAGCAATCAGCTATTTAGTGACTGTTGCTATCAGCAGTGGGGGCGCTACACCTGGAGCAGAAGATTTAGGTGTTTTGTTTTTGATGTTGTTACTGGTCACGATGCCGGCATCCAGTTCCTTGTC
>CBIHQL010000532.1:0-3457 GCA_966211855.1 uncultured bacterium | reverse complement strand
CGTGCAGTGCTATATCCACCGCCGCTTGAGCCGCTGAGGGCAGTTGAGCCTCTTGCAATACACGCTCAATTTGCTGGCGATCGAGAGGGTGCAAGGGTGTTAGGGCTGGAATGACTTGCTGGAGAGCTTGAGCGATCGCTTCTGTGGTCTGGGGGTGAGTGCCAATCGAGAACGGCGTTGCTTCTCCCCAGCCCACCACATCGTCTTGCGCGATCGTTACCCAGAGGTTGGTGTTTTCGGCACTCGTTCCCCGGCTAATCGTCAGCGGAAACCGCTTATGCACCGTTACGGGTTGAATTTGAATTTCCATTATCACCCACTCAAGCAGCGAGCCAAATCAGCAACATCTGTATCTGTGGGGCAGACATCTTGTCCGCAAGTAGGCTTCTGTCCAATAGCAGACAGGATATCTGTCCTATCATTCCACATCCTACATAGCCATCTATGCCTTGATCTGCAAGGGCAAACTATACAACCGCGCCACTTCAAAGGTGAGATCGGTTTTGCCTTCTTCCCAGGTTAGTTTGCGAATCACGACATCGGCAAAAGCTTGCCAGTGCTCATTCACTAAAGGAATTGGCACATCCACTGGGAAGATTCGATAGCCTTGTTTTACCGCATGATATTGCGATCGCTCGACTAGCTCGCCCGGATAACCCTGAGTGGGGTTGAGCTTCAGAATACTGTTGATTTCGCAGGGCATTCCCATCTGTTTGACCTCAAAGATAATCGGCAACGACCTCACCTGACGTTGAGATTGGGTGAGATTGTTGGCTTCTATCTCTAGAGTTCCCTAGCTTTACAAAGAGCGATCGCCTTGCCCTAGCATGATCCCCGCCATTTACTCTCCATAGTTCTTGAGTTGCCTCAATAGCTGATCCGATGTTTAGGCTAAGAGTTAGCCTTCTGATAGGGGAATTCTCTGCGGTGCTTTTCTATCTTGAATCATGCAAAATTCATCGTGGTACCCATCATCGGAGGGAACTCATGCACCATATATCACCCGAGAATGCTAAGGCGGCTCAAAAACATGCACAGATCGCCAAGCAACACGGAGAGTCCCTCGAAGCACTCGCTCACGAACTTCAACAATCAACCAACAAAAACTCTGAAGAGATTCAACAGCTCATAGAAGAGAGTCGCTCGATTCAAGACCATGCCGCAGCTTCAGAGAGCTATGCCGCGATCGCTGAACACGATGCTGAATGCTCTACAAAAGCCTATGTATTAGCCACTCAAGAACATGTTGCAGCCACTCAAGAGCATGTCAAAGTCATCCGAAACTATCTTAAAGTAGCCAATCACTTCCTGCCTGAACCTGATATTTCTGATACGTAGCAATCTGAATCTTGTTACACAAACCGCAACACTCCCAGCGAATTTGAGTTGCAAAAGCCATACTAGCAGTAGCAAAAATCACTAGGAGGGCGGGTCGTGAATCGCTCAACTTATCCAAAACTGCAACCCTCGTTGCTGTTGAGTGCGGTCTTGAGTAGCGCTTTACTGGCAAGTTGTGCCTCCGCATCTTTAAATACCACTGGAGCGGCTTCTAAGATGGAAGCGCAACGGGCCGCTGCACCCTCTGCTGCTGATAACAGTACCGGAGGTGTTGCCAGCGAAGTACCCAATGCTCCTACCCCTGCTAACGCTGCGCCTGTTCCCCAGTCACGACCACAGTTGATTAAAAAAGCCGAGTTGAGCTTGGTGGTGAAGTCGATTAACCAAAGCTTGCAGGCGATCGCCACACTGACCCGCCAGCAACAAGGTGAAGTTTTCGGGCTGCAAGATAGCAAACCCCAAAGCAACAGCGATCGCCATATTGCCTCCATGCAGATTCAAGTCCCTCAGGCGCAGTTAGATGCTACGCTTGCCGCTCTAGAAAAACTAGGCACGATTCAGTCGCGATCGATTACTGTTGAAGATGTCTCGAACCAGCTTGTAGACTTCCAAGCTCGGCTGCGCAACTTACGCCGCTCAGAAGAGATGCTGCTCAAGATTATGGAGCGATCGGGCTCAATGTCAGAAGTGTTGCAAGTGTCGCAAGAACTGAGCAATATCCGCCAGTCGATTGAGCAAATTGATGCCCAACTCAAAAATCTGCAAGCTCAAGTGGCTTACTCGACGATTTCGCTCACGATTGCTGAACCGATTGCAGCGGCTCCACCCCTCGAAACCCCAGTCGGGCTAAGAATTCAAGAAACGTGGGGTCAAGCAACGCACTCAATGGGTGAGTTTACAATAGGAGTACTCAACTTCAGCATTTGGCTGTTTGTCTACAGTCCTTACTTATTGCTGATCGGTGGCGGCGCTGCATTGGCCTATCACCAGTTTTGGAAGCCAAAATCTCCGCCCACAACCACCACTCCGGCGACTGACACTCCTCCCAACTCTGATGCGTTCTAAAGAATGGAAACGCTCCATCAAATTGACGAAATCATTGGCGATCGCTACCACATCAAGGATGTTTTAGGTCAAGGTGGTATGGGCACCACCTACGCAGCCCTTGATTTACAAACTCAGCAATTGGTTGCCCTCAAAGCCCTGTCGCTGCGACGGATGACTGATTGGAAAGTGCTGGAGTTGTTTGAGCGAGAAGCCAAAGTATTGTCGTATCTCCAACATCCAGCAATTCCTCGCTATCTCGACTATTTTCAGGTCGATACCCCTAACAATCGCGACTTCTATTTAGTCCAAGAGCTAGCTGAGGGGCGATCGCTAGCCGCATTGGTGCAAGCGGGTTATCGCTTTGATGAAACCGAAGCCCGCAAAATTGCCGTGCAAGTGCTAGAAATTCTCGGCTATCTGCACTCGCTCACCCCACCTGTAATCCACCGCGACCTCAAACCGCAAAACTTGATTCGTCGTGAGGATGGGCAACTGTTTTTAGTCGATTTTGGCGCAGTCCAAGACACCTACCGCGACACCTTCACTCAAGGCAGCACAGTGGTTGGTACTTACGGCTATATGGCTCCCGAACAATTTCGTGGCAAAGCTTATCCAGCCACCGACCTCTACGGTTTAGCAGCGACTCTGTTGTTTCTGCTCACGCATGAGTCACCCGCCGATCTCCCTCAGCGCCGCCTCAAAATTGACTTCCGCTCACGATTACAGCTTTCACCCGCTTTTGCCGACTGGCTCGACTCAATGCTCGAACCTGCCGTCGAAGATCGTTTCCCCTCGGCACGGGAAGCCTTGACCGCACTGCAACAATCGCCCAAGCAAGCAGGTAAGTTAGTCGCTCAAAAACCTGCGGGCAGTCGAATTGTGCTGCAACGTACCGCCCAACGACTCGACATGGAGGTTCCACCGGGCAGCCTATTTTCGAGCAATCTCAGCATTTTGGTATTTGCCCTCGCCTGGAATGGCTTTATCTTCTTTTGGACAACTTCTGCGATCGCGATGGGAGCACCGATCTTCTTTCCATTGTTTTCCATCCCCTTTTGGATTGCTGGAGCTG
>CBIHQL010000531.1:0-3495 GCA_966211855.1 uncultured bacterium | reverse complement strand
GTGAATGACACAGCGGTTGGCATGAAACGCCTGACCAATCTGGGTAGCGGCAGTCGCAAAAATTTCTCGCGCATCCAAGCTCTGGCGAATATCTTGAGTGAGACGCTTTAAGAGCAGAGCCCGCTCAAATTGATGGCGTAGTACAGCTTCTACCCGTTTTGCCTCAGTGATGTCCCGAGCAATCGTTGAAAGAAATTCGACCCTGCCCTTTGTGTCTTGGTGGGCCACAATAATTTGGGAAACCGGAACTTCGCGACCTTGACAATCGAGAATAGCGGTTTCACCCTGCCAGATACCCGACTCTAAGGCGCAGGGAATGCCTTCATTGAGAATGATTTGTTTTGCCCAGTCAGGGTGATAGCCGGAAATTGTATAGGTAGCCAAGTTAGCGCGATCGCCGATGCCGTGAAGGTTGCGGAGGGCTCGATTGCTGTAGAGTGTGTGCCCATGCAGATCTACCATACTGACAAAATCAGTCGTGGCTTCTAGGATGTCAGCAAGGCGATTTTTGGCTGCTTCCGTTTCGTGACGGCTGAGAATCTCGTCCCTTAACTCCTGATTTATTTGGCGAAGGGCTTGAGTTCTCTCTTGCACGCGCTGCTCTAAGGTGACGTTGACCTCTTGAATTTCGCGAAATTTTTGATTAAGAGCGATCGCCATTAACTGAAAGTTGTGGGCAAGCACGCTAATTTCGGTAACAGGGCTATGCTGCCAGCGGATCGTCTCACCCTCTGAAAGCTTATCGGGCAGGTCAGTCGTGACTTGAGCCAGTTGTGCTAGAGGCTTCACCAGTTGCTGACTGACGATCGTGGCAAACCCGAAAGCCAGAGTCGTAATCAAGAACATAATGCCGAGGTCGAAAATGTAGCGCTGCTGCAACTGCTCAATGTAGGGTTTAGCCGGAATTTCTAAAACTAAAGACCAGTTGAGAGGTGCGCCTAAACTGACCTCTTGAGTGTAAATAGAACGTTTCCACCGACTGATCGCTGGGGTATTTTTCTGTTGAGGTGGAAGCCACTGATAGATTTGATCGCCCAGTGGTTTGGGTTGACCTTGACGTACCTGAGCTAACTTTTGCAGCACTGGACGTGTCGGTTGGGTGCTGGCAATAATCTGTTTTTCGGCATCCACCAAAGTAACGTCTAAGTTAGGGTAGTCGCTACTAGCGTGGATGGGGCTGACTCGATTGAGTTGAATCGCTCCAGATACAGCCCCTATCCAGCGATCGCCTGCTTGAACAGGAACGATGATATCAAAGTGAGGAATATCTAACTTCCCATCGCGATGAATGCTAGTAACGAGAGGCTTACCTCTCTCTGGCAAGCCATCTAGAAAGAGCCGCGCCTCACTCGCAGATAAAGCTTGATTTTCTAGTTTAGAGTCAGACAAAGCAAGCAGGTTTTTCTGATCGCGCTCGATAATACGAATGCTGTCAAAGTCAGGAAAAACTTGATGAGTAAATTGCAAGTTGTGCTCTAAAATCTCCAAAGATTTTGCGGTTGGGCTGGAAGAGTTAGCGATCGCTGGCGCTGACACAGATGCTAAATTTTCAAGAGCTTTGATATGCTGCTGTTGCCACACTTGCAGATCTCGACTCAAGTCTTGAGCAGCATTGTGTAAATTTATTTTTACTTCCCGTTGAATTGTGCTAACGACATGCCTGCCATCTAGCACCATCAGCGTCAGAGATGGAAAAAAGACAAAAGCAACTAGTAGGTGTAAAACAGTTTGTTGTAATGAAAAAGTGGGTTGAAGATGAGGTTTTTTCAACCATTTTGTAATGGGTAAATAAGTAGTTAACAAACTAGCAATTAGGGTGTTAAAGATGCCGTTAATCGCTTGCTTCAGCATGATCACCATGACTTCTGTAGTGTCTGCGTGCATCACAACACCGTAGAATAGCCAAACTAAGGGCATACCTACGAGAAGCCAATAAAGTCCATCTAGAAATAAAGCATTTTGATGTTTGCGCCGTAAAAATAAACCGACAAACAGCGCTTCACACGTAAAAATGATGATTGCGTAGGGATGGTTCCACAGAAAATAGGTGTAACTACTAGCAACTAAGCTGACGAATAAACCCGGCCCTAAACCAAAGAGGCAGAGCGTTAGAAGGGTAATAATGCTGCCAAATAGGAAATCGATAGAAAAGAAGAAAGAGTAGCTAAATTGATTGCCCCAGTAAGCGGCAGCGGTTAATAGAAATAAAAGCCCAATTCTGCTTTGCTGACGTGGAGATTTTAGTAATGATAAAAACTTTTTCAGCGTCATAGCACTCAGCTTCTATAGGTAGCTCATCTCACCAGCGATGGCAAAGTCTACCGAAAGTTGCCACTGGGTGAGTTCGAGAACTTTCCTTAGAATGCCCAACTTGGGAGTTATCTAATGCGTGAGCTTAATTGCTACAACATTCATTATGAGTGGATGAGCTTGATAATTTGCTTTAGCTGAGTTGAACAACTGGCTGATTTTCTAGCAAAGTTTGATGGGTGAATAGATCCTCAACTGTAATTCGCAAAAAACGCTGCTCATCTACTTGAAATAACACTTTAATGCGATCGCTGCCGGGATGACCTGGAGGTGTGAGCTGAGCAATACTGCGTGCCCCTTCTCGGTCATTGAGCGGGTTGACTTGGGTTTGACCACTGGCTAAGTTACGAGTGACCAAGCGATCGCCATCAAAATAAACCTCGGTGCCACCCGTTTCAGCTCCTAGCTCGCCCAAAATCAGTTCAATGCTCGGTTGGTTCTCGACAGAGGCTCCCAATACTAATTCCACTGGGTTCGCCATTGGGTACGCTTGCCCAGATTTGATAATTGGGTGCCAACTGTGGCAGTTTTGCCGCCGATCCCAGTAGCGCACCCCATAGCTGTGGTAGAGAAAGTCTTTGAGTTCAATGCCCTGGTTGAGTTGTAAGGCTCCCTGGGCGATCGCTTCAAAAGGTTTGGAGGCGCGAATCTTGGCAGGTTCAAAATACTGTTGCACCCACGTTTGCACCGCTGGGATTTGCGAAGTACCCCCGACCAGCAAAACGGCGCTGATATCCTCAATCTCAATACCTTGGTGCCGAGCTTGTCGCAACACCTGAGTCATGCTGTCATCCAACCGCTCAAAAAACTGGTGCTCTTGCAATATTTGCTCAAAGCGATCGCGATCGAGACTGAGTTCGTAGCTCTCAAAGGTTTCGTCGTTAAAATAAACTTCCGGAGCTTGAGATTGCAACGACAGTTGAATTTTCAGCCGTTCTGCCAATCGCGTGGTTAGGGGGCTAACGGTAAGGTCTTGAGTTTGCGCAAAGTAATCGACTAGCCAGTGATCTAAGTCAGCTCCACCTAGGTTTTGGCCTGCCTTTGCTAAAACTCGCGCAGTTTTGGGGCGTTGACTCGTACTCTCGGCTAATGACTTCTTGCCCCATTGCAAAATAAAGCCGAGGGGTTTGGCGTTTGCTTGCTGACCCATATCTAACTGCACCAGCGAAAGGTCGAGCGTGCCAC
>CBIHQL010000530.1:0-3507 GCA_966211855.1 uncultured bacterium | reverse complement strand
CTAAGGGAGCGTCTAACTCGCTGACATCTTCGCCTAATAACGCTTCGACATTATCGAGATTCAGATCATCTAGGCTGAGTGGGTCGATATCTAAATTGTCAAGGCTGCCCACCTCTGGGGTAAGTGCAGTCCAATCATCGGGTTGCTGGCGTAACTCAGCACCGGGGTAGGGTAGCGTTAACTCTGCTGCGCTAATGTTCTCAGGTGTTGTTGGAGGAGTAGAGACTGGAGGTTCGGCAACCGCAGCGTTTGGACGGTTCTGCCCCTCCGAAGAAACCTGACTAGAGTTACTAGCGCTTGTAGCTTCCAAGCTAGGCGTTTGCAGCGACGATTGCAGATAAGAAGAGGCTTCTCGACCCAACTGCTGGGCTAGATGGCTCACTAGGGCCGTGAACATCACTTCACCTTGCTGACCAAGGTCGTGCATTCGCTCTAAACCGCGAGAAAGTGATTCTTCATAGCTGTGAACATTCCGGTGGAGCGCTTCAAAGAGGACGCTCAACGTCGAATCTAACGTCATCAACAGTTGATCAGAGCGAGCTTGCAGCATTTGCAACTCTTCAAGGCGCTGCGCCGGATGCAACAACGGAGTTCCGGCAGAATTGCCACTCAGACTCGTCGCGGCAGGTCGTCCTTCTTCCGCTAACGATTCAGACAATGCCGTTGTTAGGGTTTGAGAAATCTGCTGTGTCAAATTCTCTTGCAGACGACCCATCAGCACCTTGAGAAATTCACTAATAATTTGTTGCTGATTGGCTTGTTGCTGAGCTAGAGAGTATTGATGCCGCTGAGATTCTAGCTTGCGGATCTCTTGTACCAGTGTTTCTCGTTGCTGCTGGAGCGCTGCTAAATCTGCTTGTAACGGTTGGGTCAGGCCAGTCCGTAGCTGTTCCATCTCCTGCATGACTGCGTGCAGAATTTGCTGAGCAGCAGCTTGTTGACTGGGTAGTACTTGGCTTTCAGCGAGATTGATGACTTGAGAGGGTTGATATTGAATGTCGTAAGTTGACAGGTTAGACCGGACTCTGGGTGCCCCTAGGGTGCCATCGCTTGCTTGTTTTTGCAGCGAGACTAAATAACTGCGTACTCGCTCTAAAACTCGACGCTGTTGCGCTACTTCTCCAGAAATTACCCAAGGCAGACGTGGGCTTGCTTTCTGAAGAACTTTGTCGATGTCAGCAATGAGTGTTTGAAGTTGGTCCTTCTGAGAAGTCACGATGGAACCCCTGACTAGAACGTTGCAGGCGTGGAGTAGTTACGACTCCGGATGCTCAAATACTAAGTATTCCCAGAGTTTATTGTGTTGCCTCCAGGATGCGTTTGTCTGTTTAAAGGTGATTAATCTTCATAGTTGTTACAGGTCTACTGTTTGATCAAGCGCTTAATCTGACAAAGATCTGAATGCCAAAGCCAAAGGGGTTTGAGGTGATGCAGGCCACACCATCCGCCTGTTGCAAAAAGTGTACGCCACGAAAAGCAAAAAGTTCTATGGTTTGGGAAAATTAATCTTAGGGTAGGTTAAGGTGCTTTGCGTTATACCCCAAGTCTGCGTCAGGGGTGAGTCTTTGTCAGTATAGTTGTTAGAGAGTCAACTATCTGCCTATAAATAAATTGCAAAAGTGCTAAGCTGAGTCTGCCTTAGCTGCCTCTGGTAGATGAATTGAGTTATAGAGAGTGCAATATTGGTAAATTGTTATTTTTCTACCCGACCTAATTAGTTATCTGCTTAATGTCTCTATAGATTAGAGCTAGAGGCGTGAGGTGAAAACTCATTACAGCCTGGTTTTGCTCAGTGATTTAACGTTTGCTCTCTTTGTAGACGTTTCGATTGCCGCTCTCAGCATAGGCTCACTCAATAGCTACAACGGCTGAACCTGTTATTTAGACGGGTTCCTGATGATTACCTGCTTATAGAATTGATGCTCCAATGACCCCATGGATGATCGGTATAGCCCTCGCGAACTTCACTCCAGCCCAAATTTAATCCGCTCTGCTCCTTTTTTTGAAGGTTTACCTGAAGCGATTGTCGAAAAGGCAACTGCGCATGTAGTAATGCGTACTCATCCGGCAGGCCAGGTGATTTTGCTGGAGAACGATTGGGGCAGCTCTGTTTACTTTATTTTGGATGGCTGGGTCAAAATCCGAACCTACAACTTAGATGGCAAAGAAGTCACACTCAATATTTTAGGTAAGGGAGAATTATTTGGTGAGATGGCTCCTCTCGATGAGGTGCCCCGCTCTACAGATGTGATTACGCTGGCTCCGACTGTAATTGGCAATATGCCAGCTCAAGATTTTGTGCAACTGATCCATACCGAGCCACTAGCAGGAATTCGCTTAGCCCAACTGATGGCTCGACGGCTCCGGCAGGTCAATCGACGGTTGCGGCTGCGAGAGTCAGACAGTACCTCGCGGGTTGCTGACATTCTGTTGTTTTTGGCAGAGGGCCAAGGCAAACGTAGTCAGAAGGGAGTGGAAATCCCGAATTTGCCCCATCGAGAGCTTAGTAGTTTGAGCGGTTTGGCACGGGAGACGGTGACTCGAGTGCTAAATAAACTAGAGAAAAAAGAGTTAATTGTGCGCGATCGCGATATTCTCTGCATTCCCGATATGCAGGCATTAGAACGGTTACTGGTTTAGTGGTATTGCGTGGTCTGCTGCCCGGATGGAATTGAGTATTTGGGTATACATTAGATCTGCTATCTTTCTCAAGCTTGCATGAGTGATTCTCCTGAAGACCAGCAATCTGAGCGATCGCTAGAACCGACAGGTGTGCCTGAACCTGCCGTCTCAAAGCCATTGGCAGAGCCTCAGGTCAACGGCATGGCACCTCTAGTCATGGTGGAAACTGCCTTCCTAGCAAGTACGGCGAGCTTGATTTGGTTGGTCAATTATTATTTCCCGATGGGGCCGCTGCTACGGATTTTCTTTCCAGTACCGATCGCTCTCACTTATCTGCGTTGGGGGCATCGGGCAGCATGGATGGCGGCGCTAGTGTCGGGGTTGTTGCTTTCGGTCTTGATGGGGCCGACCCGCAGCGTGCTATTTTTCATTCCATTCGGGCTGCTGGGAGTCCAGTTAGGTGCGTTGTGGCGACGACGAGCCAGTTGGGGTCTCTCGATCTTTATCGGCACAATTATTGGCACGTTCGGTTTCTTTTTCCGAATTTGGTTGGTGTCGTTGCTGTTAGGCGATGATTTATGGACTTATGTCACAACCCAGATCACTGAGTTAGTGGAATGGGGGTTTGTAAAGCTAGGAATCTTAGCCCAGCCAGAACTCAGCTTGGTGCAAGCGATCGCAGTGGTGATGATCATTATCAATAATTTGGTGTACTTGTTTGTTGTGCATTTAGCGGCGTGGTTGTTATTGGAGCGCTTGGGTAACTCGATTCCATCCCCACCTGAATGGGTACAAGTCCTGCTGGATTACGAGACAGACTGATGAATTCAGTCGATATGATTCGGGTTTACACGCGATCGCTGCAAGGAGAGCAGTGGTTGCGTC
>CBIHQL010000529.1:0-3511 GCA_966211855.1 uncultured bacterium | reverse complement strand
AGGAAAACGCGCCTTGCATCATCTTTATTGATGAAATTGATGCAGTCGGTCGGCAACGGGGTGCAGGCATCGGTGGTGGCAACGACGAGCGAGAACAAACGCTGAACCAGTTGCTCACCGAAATGGATGGCTTTGAAGGCAACACCGGCATCATCATCATCGCCGCAACGAACCGTCCTGATGTATTAGACTCTGCTCTCTTGCGTCCTGGTCGCTTTGACCGTCAAGTGACTGTCGATGCACCCGACATCAAAGGTCGTTTGGAAGTCTTGCAGGTTCACGCTCGTAACAAGAAGCTAGCTGATGAAGTATCTTTAGAACTCATCGCTCGTCGGACTCCTGGCTTTACAGGCGCTGACTTAGCTAACCTACTGAACGAAGCTGCCATTCTCACCGCTCGTCGCCGCAAAGAAGCGATCACGATGCTGGAAATTGATAATGCAGTAGACCGGGTGGTCGCTGGGATGGAAGGTACGCCCCTGGTTGACAGTAAGAGTAAGCGTTTGATTGCTTACCACGAAATCGGACATGCGATCATCGGCACCTTGGTGAAAGCCCATGATCCGGTGCAAAAAGTGACTCTGATTCCCCGTGGGCAAGCGCGTGGTTTGACTTGGTTTACACCGGGTGAAGATCAAGGGCTGATTTCTCGGGCGCAAATCCTGGCAAGAATCATGGGTGCGCTGGGTGGTCGTGCTGCTGAGGAAGTCATCTTTGGAGATGCAGAAGTCACGACAGGTGCAGGCAATGACTTGCAACAAGTGACGGGAATGGCACGGCAGATGGTGACTCGCTTTGGGATGTCTGACTTAGGCCCCCTCTCCCTCGAAAGCCAGTCTGGGGAAGTGTTCTTAGGTCGCGATCTGATGACTCGCTCCGAATATTCTGAAGAGATTTCGGCTCGAATTGATGCCCAAGTCCGCTCGATCATTGAGCACTGTTATGACGAAGCCCGCCGGATCATCCGTGAAAACCGCACGGTGATCGATCGCTTGGTTGATCTCTTGATTGAGAAAGAAACCATTGACGGCGACGAATTCCGACAAATATTGGCAGAGTACACCGTTGTTCCTGAAAAAGAACAGTATGTGCCTCAGCTCTAGATTCTAGCGATCGCAAAACGAAAATAATCGGGGAGTGGTAAATGCCACTCCTTTTTTGTTGCGAGCTTTAACTTTAAGAGAATTCAATCGATTGGTAATGCCGACATTCTTGGCAAGGCCCGATGGGGTTGACAGCACAACGAATATGAGCTGAGCGGGCGTTAAATTGACAGGTGAGATCCCCAATTAAAAAGCCGATGCCTTCAACGTATTGTTGGTCTCCAGAGGCTCGCCTGATTGTTTGTAAACCTCGGCGCTCGGCAGCAGCGATCGCGCTTCTCAACCTAGCCTGTGCCCGCGCTTCGGTACGTCGCATTAGCCAAAGCGAAATCAGCGGTGGTAGTAAGCCGAGGACTAACACCAAGATAGTTTCGATCATGACCCGTACCTACCCAAAAATGCGATCGCCAAACCCCATCGCACATTAGGCTAGAGGGTGGACGACCCTTGATTTGTATTGATCCTAGCCAATCAAACCTAAGAGCGTCCAGCGATCGCATCTGGCAGGAGCCTTAACCCTGAGCTTTCGGCTTGTGGGTGGAAGCAACGTACAGTTCTTTGAGTTGCTTGTCGTCCACGCCAGAGGGGGCACTGGTGAGCAGACAACGAGCTTGTTGGGTTTTAGGGAAGGCGATCGCATCTCGGATCGATTCTTCACCCGCCAACAACATCACCAAGCGATCGACTCCATAAGCAATCCCACCGTGGGGCGGAGTGCCATACTCAAACGCTTCCAGCAAGAAGCCAAACTTGCTCCGGGCTTCTTCTTCAGCTAAGCCGATAGTTTCAAACACTTGAGCTTGGAGGTCGGGTTGGTAAATCCGCAAGCTGCCACCACCAATTTCAAACCCGTTGAATACGAGGTCATAAGCCTGAGCACGAGCCGTTTTGAGGTCGTCGCGATCGTCGGGATGAGGTGCGGTGAAGGGGTGGTGTAAGGCTTCGAGGCGCTTCTCATCGGCGTTCCACTCAAACATGGGGAAGTCTACGATCCACAGCAAGTTGATCTTGTCAGGATCGATGAGTTGGAGTTCTCGCGCAATGACTTGGCGTAGGCGATCGAGGGTCTTGTTGACAATATCGGTTGGGCCAGCTCCAAACAGCAGCAAATCTCCAGCTTGGGCACCCGTGCGGCGGAGCAGTTCTTGTTTTTGCTCCTCGCTCAGGTTGTCTTTGATGGCACCAATGGTGTCAATTTCGCCGCCGTCACGCACCCGGATATACGCCAAACCTTTCGCGCCTGCGGTGGTCGCTTCATTGAACAGATCTCCACCTGGCTTGATCCGCACGTTAGAGATGGCATCGTTGCCACCGGGGATCGGCAAGATTTTGATGATTCCACCCTTAGCAACCGCATCGGAGAAGACTTTGAAGCCCGAATCTTTAAGAATATCGGAGACATCAACTAACTCTAGGCCGTAGCGAGTATCGGGTTTGTCGCTGCCGTAACGATCCATCGCGTCTTTGTAGGTCAAGCGGGGAAAAGGACGCGGCAGATCGATGCCTTTAATGGTTTTGAACAGATGACAAACGAGATCTTCGTTTAGCGTCAGAATTTCTTCTTGCGACATGAAGCTCATTTCCATGTCGAGCTGGGTGAATTCTGGCTGGCGATCGGCGCGCAAATCTTCGTCACGGAAGCAACGAGCGACTTGGTAATAGCGATCGAACCCTGACACCATCAAGAGTTGCTTGAACAACTGCGGTGACTGGGGTAGAGCAAACCAATCGCCGGGGTTCACACGGCTGGGCACCAAATAATCGCGGGCACCTTCGGGTGTAGAGCGGGTGAGAATTGGGGTTTCGATCTCGATAAAGCCCTTCGCATCTTCGAGGTAACGGCGCAAGGTTTTGATGATTTCATGCCGCAGTTGCAAGTTGCGGTTCATTCGTTCGCGCCGTAAGTCGAGGTAGCGATATTTCAGGCGGAGATCTTCGCGCACCGACTCGCTATCAGCGGCAGACACTTGAAAGGGAAGTTGCTTGCGAACCGCATTCAACAGCTCAATCTGATCGGCATAGATTTCAACTTCGCCTGTGGGAATGCGTGGGTTGAGCGAGTCGTCAGGGCGGCGGGTCACTCGGCCCGTCACTTTGATCACATATTCATTCCGCAGATCACCCGCTGCTTCGTAAGAACCGGGAGTCCGCTCTGGATCGCTGACAATCTGGACAATGCCCGTGCGATCGCGCAAGTCGAGGAAGATCACACCCCCGTGATCGCGGCGACGGTCTACCCATCCACACAGCGTGACAGTCTCTCCAATATTTTCTGCTCGGAGTTGGCCGCAATAATGGGTTCGCATAGCTAATGATTTCAGAGTTCTTGCTTGAGGATGATTTCAGAGATGGACTGAGGGTGGCGCTGCAGGAACCCGCGATCAGGTTGGCGCAGTTCCCGACCAACA
>CBIHQL010000528.1:0-3525 GCA_966211855.1 uncultured bacterium | reverse complement strand
AAGAATTAGTTGAGAAGGGCTTTGTCCGCAAACGCCGCCAATCAGATGGTCGGTCTTATTGGCTACAAGTCACCGAGAAATTTCACCAATATTTTCAGCTTGAGAAGCTCCCCATTTCGCTCACTTCAACCTCAGAACCCGATAGCGCCGAAGATTAAACTCCTACCAGCCGCTAAAAACCGATCTCCAGGTTCGGAATTTTCGCCCTCTCTGAGCTAGGCAAAGCACCCAGAAGAAGTGCCACAATAGCATCATCGCAACAAACCTTTAAGTGTCCTTATGGTCTTCAACCCGAACAGCGCTCATTTTCTGAGTTCTAACTCTGCCGGTACTCAGCCCAACCCCTTGTTGAAGTATTTACAACATCAATCTCCTGAGGTTTTAGCGCGGGTCGCTCGCTCTGTTAGCCCTGAGGTTAAGCAAATTATTTCTCAGAATGTTCAGGGTTTGGTGGGTTTGATGCCTGCTGAAGGGTTCAATGTGCAAATTACGACCGACCGAGAAAACTTGGGTAATTTGCTGGCCTCGGCGATGATGACTGGCTATTTTCTGCGGCAAATGGAACAACGCATGGAATTGGAAGGAGCCTTATCTGGTTCACTCTCCCTCTCAGATGACCACGCTCCTGAAGCTTAAGCCGATGAGTCACCGGGCAGACTCCACCTGCCCCCCTTGACTTTGACTGGTGGATATCACTACTGCGATCGCTTAGCCCAACTCATCAACTGGAAACACACCAGGTTGTACCGGAATCGTTTGGCTACGCCCCTTGCGATCAATCTGTACCTTTAAGGTAGCGCCCACAGAACTGGCTTCGACCAGCTCTTGCACTTCAGACGAGCGCTTGACCGTCTTGTCATTCACTTTTTGAATCACATCTCCGGGTTGTAATCCTGCCTCTGCCGCAGGGGAGCCGGGTAATACTTTGACGACTAATACACCAGTTTCTTGGGTGATTTGCAGATTTAGCTCTCGATTCACCTCGGTTTTGACTTCGGTATTGAGATCGACCATTTGAATCCCTAAGAACGGATGCTCAACCTTGCCCTTAGAAAACAGTTGATTGGCAATCCGTTGCGCTGTCTCAATCGGAATCGCAAACCCCAGCCCTTGAGCATCTGCACGAATGGCTGTGTTCACGCCAATGACTTCGCCTTGATCGTTGAGTAACGGCCCCCCAGAATTGCCAGGGTTAATTGCTGCATCGGTTTGAATAAACTGCACCCGCTTATCGGGCACGCCCACCTCTGAGCTAGAACGACCCGTAGCGCTGATGATGCCTGCGGTGACAGTGTTGTCCAAGCCAAGAGGATTACCGATCGCGATCGCCCACTGCCCCGGCAAGAGTTCTTGAGATTTACCCAACTTCACCACAGGCAACCCCGCCGCCGGAATTTTGACCACCGCGACATCGGTCACCGGATCAACGCCAACCACTCGACCTGTCAACACACGCCCATCTTTTAGGGTCACGCGCACCTGATCGGCCCCAGCAACCACATGGGCATTGGTCAGTAACTGTCCATCAGCGCTCAAAATAAACCCTGAGCCAGTCCCCCGCTCTACCCGTTCTTCATGAGGTAGCATCTCGTTACCAAAGAAGCGTTTGAAGACTGGGTTTTGGAAGGCATCTGGCATACTATTAGCGACCGTACGCGCCGCATCAATTCGCACTACGGCTGGCCCAACTTTTTCTACCGCCATCGCTATAAAATTGGGGTTTGTGCTCGGAAGCGGTAGGCTCCGGGTCATCTGCGTTTTGGGTGTGGCTGGTCGCTCTGGGGCTAAGGGAGCCATGCCAACAGAGTTTGAGCGATCGCTCGTGGGCAAGTACCGACTGCTCCACAACCCTGCCCCACCGCCAATGGCGAGCAAAGCCAAATAAGTCATTAGTTGCTTAAAAGACAAACTCATAGCGGCAGGGTAAAAGTTAAGATACACCTCTACTGTAATCGATGCTGCCTGAGAGCCAAATGACTGAAACTACCCAATTAGAAATCACGTCACTCTCTCCTTAATAGCAAGCCCTATCTACCAAAACTGCCATGATGTCTTCTCGCTGGTCTGCTTTTGCTGTTGCATTCGGATCTGTCTGTTTTGCGATGGGTAGCTCGGCAGCGCCTCCACCAACACCCACTTCTGTCTCAGAGGTTTGCCCAAAGCCCGCCCTTTCACGGGTCACTCGCCACACGGTCAAGACTGGGGAAACCCTAGAAGCGATCGCCCAACAATACAACCTGATTCCAGCAACGCTCATGGGGTTTAATGCCAGCGTCCGCAACGGCAAAGTCACCCCTGGTAGCGAACTGCTGATTCCTCCCTACAACGGCATCCGCGTAGAAGTGCCCGCGGGTCAGACCTGGAAAGATCTCGCAGCCATTTACCGAGTTCGCCCCGATGTGTTATTTGAAGTCAACGGTTGCCAATCTCCCGCTCAAGTTGCGTTTGTGCCGGGGGTTAACTGGTCGCCCAACTCTGCACAATCTGGTCAGACTGCTAAACCCAACACCCCCCCTAGTAATAATTTTGGGTTAATCGGCTATCCATTACCTAACAAGGGTTCGGTCGTTTTGGCCTATGGTTGGCGCTTACAACCTGCCCTGAAACAAGTTGCCTTTCACAGTGGCATCGACTTAGCAGCGCCTATTGGTAGCAAAGTATTAGCAGCGGGTGATGGCACCGTAGCCTTTGCTGATGATCAAGGGTCTTACGGCAAGTTGGTCGTCATTAACCACGCTGGGGGGCGGCAAACTCGCTACGCTCAACTGGGGGCGATCGCGGTCAAAGTCGGGCAAACGATCAAGCGCGGCACCACTCTCGGCACGGTTGGCAAAACCGGACAACCCAGTTCTCCCGCACCTCACCTGCACTTTGAAATTCGCTCTAACTCCAACCTGGGCTGGGTCGCCGATGATCCAGAACCGTATTTGCAAAATATGCAGGTCGCGAAACAATGATTGAATAGGGAATCGTCAACAAATCTTAAAGATGAGCCAGCCGACTACTGCATCTCTCCAACTGTTTCTAGATGTTGCTACTGAAGCTGCCCTCGCTGCTGGTGCGATTCTTCAGGGTTATTGGGGAAGACTAGAAGCGATTGAAGAGAAAGGCCGTCCTGGAGATCTGGTCACAGAAGCTGATAAAGCCTCCGAAGCCGCAATTCTCCAAGTTCTTCAGCAACGAGTGCCTGAACATGCCATTTTGGCAGAAGAATCAGGGCAACTGGGCAACCTCGACAGTCCCTTTTTGTGGGCGATCGACCCTCTTGATGGCACCACCAATTATGCCCATCAATATCCGGTTGCTGCTGTGTCCATCGGGCTATTAATTGCTGGGGTTCCTCAAGTCGGCGTGATCTTTGACCCATTCCGCCAAGAGCTATTTCAAGCAGCCACTGGCCTGGGAGCCACTCGCAACCAAACTCCGATGCAGGTGTCGCGCACCACAGATCTAAGCAGCAGTTTATTAGTCTCAGGCTTTGCTTACGATCGCCGAGAAACCACTGACAATAACTACCAAGAGTTT
>CBIHQL010000527.1:0-3544 GCA_966211855.1 uncultured bacterium | reverse complement strand
AACCATGGTGGGGGTATTTTGCAAATTAAAGACTACCTGCACCAGCGGATTTTGATTGAGGTCGCGATCGGGATGCAATGCCTGCACCAACTGCTCGAAGGGCAATGACTGATGGGCATAAGCATTTAGGGTCACCGATCGCGCCCGCTGCATTAGCTCTCGGAAACTCGGTGTGCCAGATAGATCGGTGCGTAAGACCAGTGTATTGACAAAAAAGCCAATTAATTTCTCTAATTCAGAGTGGGAACGATTGGCAACCAGGGAGCCTACAGGCAAATCTTCCTGCCCTGTGTAGTGCAACAGCAGTGTTTGAAAGGCTGACAGTAACGTGACAAATAGGGTGACACCTGACTGACGGCTTAAGTCTTTTAACTGTTGAGTGAGCGGTTGGGATAGGGTGAAAAATTCCCGTGTTCCCTGATAGGTTGGGGTGCCTGTGCGGGGGCGATCGCTGGGTAATTGCAACAAGGGGATATCTTGCAGTTGCTGTCGCCAGTAAGCCAAGTGGGTTGCCTGAAGGTCACTCCGCAAGCCTTGACGCTGCCACATTGCAAAGTCTGCATACTGAATTTCTAGTTCACTACAGGTCGGTTCTTGCTGCGACACATAGGCTTGATAGAATGATGCGAGTTCTTCTAGCAAAACGGCGATCGACCAACCATCTGTGACGATATGGTGCAGCGTCATGAGAAGAATGTGTTGGGTTTCGCTGAGCTTAAACAAGGTTGCTCGTAACAACACATCTTCAGCTAAGTTAAAAGGAATTTGAGCTTCCTTAAGCAAAAACTGTTGCACTTCCAGATCAACTATCGGTGCCGTCAGCAATGTCAAATCCACCACAGGCAGCGAAAACTCTGGAGTAGACTGAATGATTTGAACAGGTTTTCCAGCCACGCTTCTAAAGACCGTACGGATGGATTCGTGGCGATCGATGACTGCCTGAAAGCTGCGCTGCATCGCCTTTGTATCGAGGTGACCCTGCAAGCGAAAGGCTTCCGGCACGTTGTAGAAGGGATGGTTTGGCATCAACTGATCCAGGAACCACAGCGACTCTTGCATGGAAGAGAGTGGTAAATCCCGATCTCTAGAGACAGGCTGAATTGCAGCGATCGCCATCTCTGTTTGTTGAGCGGCTTCGACCTGTTCTGCAAGTTGGGCAATTGTGGGAGACTCTAGTAAACAGCGCAGTGATAACTCAATCTCAAAGCGATCGCGAATCCGTGACACTACCTGAATTGCTAGCAGTGAATGTCCTCCTAGTTCCAGGAAAGAATGATGGATACCAACCTGTTTCAGTCCTAAAACAGCCGCCCATATCTCAGCCAATATGATCTGGGTAGCGGTTTCTGGTGCTGTCAGGTCGAGATCTGCTGTCAGGTCAGGAATCGGCAACCCCTTACGATCAACTTTTCCGCTCGGAGTTAACGGTAGTTGATTGAGACAGGCGATCGCACTAGGCACCATATATTCAGGAAGTTGAGCCTGCAAAAACTGGCGTAACTCTTGTGTCCAATGAGATGACACACTTTCACAAGTGGGTACCACATAGCCCACTAATCGCTGACTCCCTACGGAATCTACGTAGACAGTCACCACTGCCGCCTGTACTGCCGTATGTTGCTCTAAAATCGCTTCAATTTCACCGGGTTCAATGCGATAACCCCGAATTTTTACTTGCTGATCCGATCGCCCTAGATATTCTAAATTGCCATCCGGTAGATATCGTGCCAGATCTCCTGTCTTGTAAAGCCGTTCTCCTGCCTCCGATAAATCTAAAGTTAGAAACCGTTCTGCGGTGAGATCAGGGCGGTGCAAATAGCCTCGCGCCAAACAAACTCCACTGAGATACATTTCCCCCGCTTCACCTACGGCAACAGGCTGGTGCTGGTCATTGAGTAAGTGAATTTGCGTATTAGCGATCGCTTGCCCAATGGGAGGCAATAAAGCCCACTCTGAAGGTTCGCCCGGCATCTGATAAGCCGTCACCACATGACTCTCTGAGGGGCCGTAGTGGTTGTGTAAGGTGCAGTCAGGCAGTTGTTCAAACCAGCGAGCGATCGCAGGCGTGATGCGCAGTTGTTCTCCGGCTGTAATCACCTCTCGTAAACTGGCTGGTGCAATGCCTACACTTTGCGCGACTTCAGCCATTTGTTGAAGGGCAACAAACGGTAAAAACAGGCGCTCAATCCCAGCTTGTTCGAGCCACCTCAGCAAACTCAGTGGATCTCTGCGGGTCTCTTCTGTAATCAAGACAAGCGTACCGCCGACAGCCAGCGTTGAAAAAATTTCTTGAAATGAGACATCAAAACTGATGGGCGAAAACTGCAAGGTCTTACCGACCGTGACCTGAGAATTTTCTGTCTGCCAAGAGATCAAATTCAGCAACGGACGATGGGGCATTGCCACCCCTTTTGGCCTACCCGTGGAGCCAGAAGTGTAAATAACGTAAGCAAGATGCTCCAGCACCGCAGGGCAGAACGGTTTTGTGGTGCTCTGACCAGCAATCTCTGAGTTGGCCTCTAAACAAACGACCAACACCTGCTGAGTCGGAAGAGAAGCCTTAAAAGGGTCTTGGGTTAGCAGTACAGACACACCCGCATTTTCTAGCATGAAAGCCAAGCGTTCTGCTGGATAGGCTGGGTCGAGGGGCACATACGCACCTCCAGCTTTGAGAATGCCAAGAATCGCCACGATCATTTCGAGCGATCGCTCAAAACAAATTCCAACTAAATCATCAGGTTTCACACCTAAAGTCTGTAAATGATGAGCCAGTTGGTTCGCCCGTTGATCTAGTTCCTGATAGGTTAAAGATTGCCCTGCAAACTCTACAGCAATGACATGGGGCGATCGCCTTACCTGTGCTTCAAATTGCTGATGCACAGAGGTAATTTCGAGGTCAGGCTGATTCATGTTCACAGAAGATTTCCTCTCAAGATGAGCCGAGATTAGACAAAATAAATCTTCAAGGTCTTCAATAGCTTGAATACTTTTTTTGGCGTTTATTTCAAGCTAAATGAACCTCAGCGAATAGTTAAAAATTCAATCGGATTTACCGTTTCACAAACGATCAATATTGAAGGAATTACTGCTAATGCCATCAAGGGGGCTCGCGACAATTTGAGCCGTATATAAAAAAGAAAGGTCAAGATCTACTTAGGTAGATCATCAAATCTTTATAAATTAAAGTTTAAACTTCCTTCCAAAAATAACCGTAGAAACACTGTTCTTTAGGAGAAGATGAATTGCGTAAAGTTGTTTTCGCAAAATGCAACACAGAAAAGCACTGCTTAATAAAAATAAAGGTTTTAAGATGTTTCTACTTTACTTTCGTCTAATTAAGTAATGGTTATAAGAAGCTGTATAAAAATACGGTCACTGAAGCCCATAAAAACAAAAGCTTGGAGGTAGGTATTCCCCAAGAAGATTGATACTTAATCTTAATTTCAATCTTTGATCGGCTATTTCAAAATTTACAAAGCTAGAGCTTTAGAGTTAGCTAGGTCTACATGATCTGAGATTTGCTTTGGAATATAAATAATAAATT
>CBIHQL010000526.1:0-3546 GCA_966211855.1 uncultured bacterium | reverse complement strand
AAATCATAAATTTACAAAGGCTTGGTAGCGTAAAAGCATACAGGTCTGCTAACGCCCGACTCGTCTCGGCAACCAATAGCACCTCTTCAGCGATCGCCCTACGCTTAGAAGTAGTCATTGTCAAATCTCAGGCACTTGTAAATCTTGTCTGTTGCCTGCGTAGTGCTTATAGATAACTTCTGGTGAGTTTCCTACCCATCTAGCAACATCTTTAGCATCAATGCCTGAGTCTAGGCACAAGGTCACAAAGGTATGTCTGGCTTGATAGGGTTTTCTGTATTTGATGTTTAAGCCGTCCAGAACCGATTTCCAAGCTCTGTTTCTAAAGTTGTGGATATCAATCCAGCCACCCTTAGGCCCAGGAAATACTAAGTCATCCCCACTTGCATATTCAGGCTTGATAAAGTTCAGCAGATCTCGCAACTGACCATTGATTGGAAAACTGCGCTTTTCCTGAGTTTTTAGCCCTTGCTTCAGGGTCAGCCCCTTCTCTCCTGAAACTACAGCTTGCTCAAAATGAATAATTTTGTCGGTGATGTGTTTCCATTGAAGGGCGATCGCCTCACTAGGGCGGCAACCAGTAAAGAATAGGAATCTAACGAAATCTGTGTAGTAGCTGTAGTAGCGACTTGTAGAGAAGGCTTGGATGATTGTGTCTCTCTCTTCCTTGGTGAATGGCTCAATGTCATCATCAGTTAATGCCTTCTTAACCTTAATCTCTTGCACCATACCCTCAAATGGGTTGTGACTGATCAGCTTTGACTTCAATGCCCACTTGCAGCAAGCGTTAATCTGCATGACAAGCCTTCTAGCCGTATCAGGGGTAAGGTTAGCGATCGCCCAGTCAACAATTGCTCGCGACTCATCAATATTTTTGTGAGGGCAGGTATCGATGTGCTTGCCCATAACTAGATAGCCGTTTTTCCAGGTACCAGGAGAACAACTAGGTTTTTTCACGATCGCGTACTTCTTCCATAGCTGACCTATATCTACAGCCTGCTTAGGCACCGCTGTAGCCTCCACCAGCCTTGTATGACCTGCACGATACTTGGTGAGAGTCTGGTCAAACTTCTCGTACCGAATATCGTGCTCTATTAATTGCTTCTTAGCTTCTGCCAACTTGCGGTTATCAGGCGCGTCATCCAGTCCCAGGGTTAAGTACTTTTGCTTGCCTTCATACAATTCCCTAGGCAATCTCAACCTTAAGCGCCCTTGGAAGCTCTCAATCCCTACAGACCCCTTGGTACTTCTGCTTGGGGAAGCATTGCTCTGCATTTGTGTATTTTCTTGACTATGATATGTCGATTGCTCTACATCACAATCATAGTCAATTCATAGTCAAAGTCAAGTTGAAGTTCCTCTTTCTTCGCACCTCAAAAGGCCATTTACGAAAAAAGTTCAACTGTAGAGTTGAGCTTGAAGGCTAGAACTCTTGGTGGTTCTACGTTTTTCTTTTTTCTTAAAAGCCGATGGCGGGATTTGAACCCGCGACCGCTCGATTACGAATCGAACAACAATGATTGATTCGTAAGGGTTTCAGGCAGTATGTCAATCTTTTACACCCAAATTACACCCAAAATGAAGTTTAGATAAAAACTTTGGATATATTTGGGGATTTTAGGACAGAGATAGTAGCATTGTACTCAAACTAGCGCCTCAAGGCAGTGCTGGCACACTACCCTGAGACTTCCCCGCAGACTGTACACCCAATCTACGGAGCAAACCTATCATGACAAAATTTGTGCCCCTTATGGGGTCTAGGATTGTAGCGATCGCCTTAGCTACAGCCTGCTCGACTATTGCACTCACACCCAAAGCTACAGCCCAAGATAGCCCTGCTGAAATGATTCTCAAAAGCACAGGCGAAGTGGTCTGGGTTGCAATTTCTGGAACTGCCGTTTTCATTTACAACACGACAGGTGAACTGATTCAAACTCTTTATCCAGCTTCTCTTGAGAACTTAACTAAGGAGGAGTGCTGGCAAGTCAAGGGTGCTACTGGTTGGCAGGAATATAAGAAGCAGGCCAGGATTCCCAAGCGACAGCGGTTAGGCACTTGCTATTACGAAGATTAAGGAGCAACTATGTTTTGGCATTTTACGGGTGAAATGATGATTCACCCTCAAGATGGAAGTCAGCCCTACTTCGAGGAAATTAGCGAAACTTTCGAGTTGCCCGATGAGAACGTTCGAGCCATTCGGGATTTTGTCTACAGCCAGCGAGATTTTATTCTCAAGCACAAGTACGAACCTAGTGAGGGTGAAGCTCCTTGGGGAAGCTCGCAACTGTATAGCCAAATGATGGCTGAACTAAATCGGCTACAACCTACAGAGCAGTATTGGTTTGGCACTGAAGATAAGCAAATTAAAGCTGCTTTGGTTGCTTACCGAAACGAGTTGATCGATAACCTTGATTGCTACATGCCAACAGAACCTAGGAGGGAGTTAGCCGCTGTAGCTTAAGTTCCAGATACCAATTACCAAAGGAATTGACCCGGTACTCTTACCGGGTTTTTTAGTCGCAGCGTCAAGGCACAAGCGATCGCTTCTCAACTTCAAACTGATGAGCTATAAATGCTCTTGCTCGTTTTCTCGCTAACGATTTTTCTTTTAAGTGAAGCCGCAAGTAAAAATTGCCTACAGCAGTTTCTCAGCAAGCAAATTGAGGAGGTTCAAAATCTGATTCATGTCTCCTCTCATTGTTTGAACTTCGCGCTCGATCGCGTTAAGCCGCTGAATTACAGAATCTTGAGATCGAGGTGCAGACGAGCTTGAGCTTGTTGGCTGCTCGTTCAATTTGGAAGCTAGTGCCACCCAACTAGATGCCTTAACAGTGAAATGCGCTTTAGCCTCTTTGAGGGTTTTGAACTGCTGTTGAAGTTTTTCAGCAGTATAAGGTTCTGAAGCTTTTGCCTGTGCTTGCTGGTCTAGGTCTTCCTCAACCATCTCGACCACTTCATCAATGAGCTGGTCATGATTTTGGGCAATCTGAGCCGCAGCGCCTAAGATGCGGGAGGTTGCTTTGATCTGAACTTCACTCTCTTGCCTGAGTTGTTGGGCAATGCCACGGATGCGATCGCCTAGGCTTGGCTTTTGCGAGGTCTGAATGATAGGAGCTTGATCGCCGCTCATGTGAGTGTCCCTCTACTCTACAAGGATGTCCTTGATTGCCTGCCAGATGCGAGTGAGCTTTTGAAGGAAATTAGCTGGATTGTTGATTGATTCTCCGTCCACTGAATCAACGAGGTATTGAATCCGATCCATACGCTGTGCCAAGGCTTCAAGGTTATTGATCGCCTCGTCTTTCCGGGTAAGAGAGTCTCGTAACAGGATTGCCATTTCACCAACTTCCTGTTTCAATCGTTCATTTTCCCGTTTGCGGCGGGTTTCCCACCCCTTAATCCCAGCTTTTGACCGTCGTTCGAGTCTGAGCTCATCTTGAGCTTCGTTATACAGCGTCAAATAATGGTTTCGTTCTGATAGTGCGGTTTCATACTTGACGAGTAACTCACTACTTCTAGCTTGTTCTTGGTTGTAAAGGGTGAGAT
>CBIHQL010000525.1:0-3563 GCA_966211855.1 uncultured bacterium | reverse complement strand
TGTAGATACTGTTTTGCGTTGCAAAGGTCAAGGACATTGGCTGAATAAGGTTGGGTCAAAGTCCTTGCCAGACTTCAGCACGCCAAAGCAGATGCGCAGCAGTTTGTGCATAATTGCCCCGACGACCTGCATCTTGGTTTTGCCTCGACCCAACAATTGTTCTCGCCATTGGGCCATTTCTGGAGACCGGCGCAGAGCAACCAGAGCCGGGAAATAGAGATGATGGCGTAAATGAGCATTGCCCAGTTTGGAAAGACTGACTTTGCCATGGACTGAGGTGCCGGATTGGTGGTGCTGGGGTGTCAGACCACTGTAAGCCGCCAGTTGACGAGCCGAATCAAAGCGCTGGAAAACGCCAATTTCTGCTCGAATACAGGCGGCAGATACAGGGCCAATGCCCACAATGCTATCGAGCCGAGCCACCTCTGCCGCCAAGGTCGGATGCGCCGCTAAATGTTCCTGGAGGGACTTTTTTAGCGCCTGCACCTGGTCTTGGAGGAACTGAATATGAGCTTTGACCTCACGGTGAAGAGCTGGGTGGGCAGTGTCGAGACGATTGCGTTCCTGGTCAATCATGTCTTTGAGAGCTTCGAGCCGACGGGTTAAAGCTTGCAGGTGCTCTAACTCTGCAGGCGGCGGACTCCACGCAGGAGGGCGTTTTTCCCACCCAAATTGAGCAATGAGGGCCGCATCAGCTCCATCCGTTTTGCTGCACTGTAATTCACTTTGAGCAAAGCCACTCATCCGCAGGGGGTTAATCACGCTCACTCGCTGTCCCTGCTGGTGTAGATAGGTGGCAACCCCACTGCCATAGGTGTTGGTGGACTCCAAGCACCCATGGACTTGGCTCACTCCCTGCTGGCGCAACCACTTGCTCAGCTCCTCATATCCAGCTAAGTCATTGCTGACGACTTTGCGCTTGGGGCGGCGTCTGGAGTCATATAGCAGAGCCAGATGCAGTTTTGCTTTACTCACATCAATACCTAGCACGGGAAGGGGAAGGTCGCTCATCTTCAAGCTCCTGCAACACAATGAGTGCTGTGTCCCACGCAGCTATCCTTGCTCATTGCGGGGTGTTTGCTCCAATGGGAGGCAGTCCCCTTGATACTCGTCCAGTCTGCCTGGGAAACAGGGAAGGACAACGAAAAATCAGACCGCAGGCTACTATCATCTACTCTTACGAAGTCTTCGCTCACGGGCAGGTCCAGAGTCTCTGCAAAGGCTGATTTCTCCTTGTCTTATCTTCCCCTACATACAAGGGGCGGGTTTAGGAAATAGGTGATCGAGCGTGCGTTTAAGCTAACAGCAAAACCCGCCCTTATAGATATCTGTCAAAGTTACAGTTCGATCAGAGTTGGAGAATTTTGTGCGATCGCCTAGCTGATTAAGGTAACGCTGCCCGTGTCAAGATCGTAGCGGCCTCCGACGATTTTCAGTTTCTGCTCAGATACTAATTGCGAGAGCAGGCTAGAGTTGCGCTTCAATTCCTCGACTTGATATTTCACATTAACACTGACCGCTTGATCAATCTGCTGAGCTAGCTCACTAGAGTCATATTTGAGAGTGGCTAAGGCTGGTTGAATTGCTTTCACAAACGCACCAATTTGACCCGGAAGTGCTTCCCCTGCAACTGCCGCAGTGACCGCTCCGCAGCGCTCGTGGCCCAACACCATAATCAGCGGAGTTTTTAAGAGCACTGCTGCATACTCAACGCTACCTAGAACTTCGGGCGTCACGACATTCCCTGCAACCCGCACATCAAATACATCACCCACACCTTGGTCAAAGACAATTTCACCAGGCACGCGAGAATCGGCACAGCTCAAAAGCGTCACAAACGGATGTTGAGCTGTGGCAACTGTTTTGAGATCTTTAAGGCCTTGATGGGGATATGTTCTTTTTTGTCGGGTAAATCGTTGGTTGCCATCCATCAAACGCTGGAGCGCTGCATCGGGCGTTATCGCTGCGATCGCTTGAGTCTCTGCAACCTGACGCTTTGCACCTAAAAGTTTTGGGTTGCTTGTCTCTGCGTGTGCTGCGGCAGCATAACTGAACGAAGCACTAGTCGCCGCCAGCCCCATACCCCCAGCCCCCATCAGCTTCAGCCATTGCCGTCGATTCATACCCGAAATATGATCGCTCATTGTCTTTTTAATCCTTTTTAGTAACTGTGAAATGAGTTGATATCAATGACATGCGTGAGTGAAATCTGGAGTGGCAATAAATGTATTGATGAGTGATCAAGTTTTTGCCACTCCCAGGTAGCAATCCTGATCAAACCTGAAAGTAGGCGATCGCACTCATCATTTTTTTAGAGTGAGGAAATACATTTCATCGAACGAATTTCCATTACTTCTGAGATAAAACAAGATCCACCAAATTTATTCAAAATCGGGCGAATGATTTCTACAGCAGGCTTGACGGTTTCGGGTGTGCAAAAAGCAATTACATAGGCATTGTCTAGCATGGTGACAGCAGAGTCATCAAATACACTGCCGCGCACCCCTTTACCTGCCACATTGCGAATGACAGTATAACTAGAAACCCCAGCTTTTTCTAAGCCATCAATAATTTTTCCGAGTTCTACGGAGTCTGAGAAAATTTCAATTTTTTTGACTGGATGCATGATGTTATCTCCAGAACATATTGATCCCGTACAGATACAAAGGAATACCGACGATGATATTAAAAGGGAAAGTGACAGCCAACGCTGTAGAAATATACAGACTAGGGTTAGCTTCTGGAACCGTTAGCCTCATAGCTGCGGGTACTGCAATATAGGAAGCACTGGCGCACAAAACTGAAAACAGCAGGGCATTTCCTTGAGGCATCCCAATCACTTTTGCAATCAGTAATCCGATCACTGCATTGACGATTGGGATCAGTATGGCAAATGAGATTAAGAATGGGCCAGTTTTCTCTAAATCTTTAATTCTTTTAGCTGCGACTAGACCCATATCTAGTAAGAAAAAGGTGAGAACTCCGTAAAACATATCTTGGGTAAATGGGGACAAGACTTTCCAACCGTGCTCACCTGTTAAGAAGCCAATGACGAGGCTGCCGACTAATAGAAAAACCGACCCATTTAAAAAAGCTTCTTGCAACACTTCTGACCAAGAAAACTCACGCTCATCATCACCTGACTGGTTGCGAGTAAACAAGTTAACCAAAATCAGCCCCACAATGATGGCTGGCGATTCCATGAGCGCTAAAGCTGCCACCATGTAACCATCATAGTCAATGCCCAGTTGCTGCAAAAATGAGCTGGCGGTGATGAAGGTAACAGCACTAATCGAGCCATAAGTCGCGGCGATCGCGGCTGAGTTGTAAGGGTCGAGCTTGAGCTTTAGGATAAAAAAGGTATAAATTGGCACCAGGCAGGCCATCACCATAGCTGCTAAAACTGCCAATAGTACTTCTTGATTGATCCCGCTTTTGGAAAGCTCTACTCCGCCCTTAAAGCCAATGGCAAATAACAAGTAAAGGGAAAATAGCTTAGGAATGGGGGGGGGGATTTCTAAATCGGACTTAACAAAAATTGCTAACATCCCCAAAAAGAAAAA
>CBIHQL010000524.1:0-3564 GCA_966211855.1 uncultured bacterium | reverse complement strand
TAGATTCCAACATTCCTGCCCAGGTCGAAAAGCAAACCTACCGTGGCAATACCTTGTCGGCCTCTACCGTCGTCACCGAAAAAGCCGCCTGGGAAAACATTTACATGGTCGAGGTGGTACGGAGTTGCCCCGAAATGTGCCGTTTCTGCCTCGCCAGCTACTTAACCCTGCCCTTCCGAACCGCCAGTATGGAAGCCTCCTTGATCCCGGCGATCGAAAAAGGGTTAACAGTAACCGATCGCTTGGGCTTGCTAGGGGCCTCAGTGACCCAACATCCAGAATTTCCAGCTTTGCTCGACTATCTCAGCCAGCCAAAGTACGACCATATTCGCCTCAGCATTGCCTCAGTCCGCACCAACACCGTGACCGAAAAACTAGCCAAAACGTTAGTCAATCATGACACTCGCTCGATCACGATCGCGGTCGAAAGTGGCTCAGAACGGTTGCGCCAGATTATCAACAAAAAGTTGCTCAACGATGAGATCGCCCAAGCAGCCGTCAATGCCAAAGCCGGAGGTCTCAGCAACATCAAGCTCTACGGCATGGTGGGCATTCCTGGCGAAGAGACAGAGGATCTAGAGCAAACCGTCGCTATGATGCGAACCTTGAAGAAATCGGCTCCGGGTTTGCGCTTAACGCTGGGCTGTAGCACCTTTGTACCGAAATCGCACACGCCATTTCAGTGGTTGGGGGTGAATCGCCAATCTGAGAAACGACTACAGTTCTTGCAAAAACAGTTGCGATCGCAAGGCATTGATTTTCGCCCTGAAAGTTATAACTGGTCAGTCATCCAAGCGCTGATTTCACGAGGCGATCGCCGTTTGTCTCGACTGCTAGAGCTAACCCGTCACTATGGCGACTCTCTCGGCAGCTATCGACGGGCATTCAAAGAATTGCGGGGTCAACTGCCACCCCTGGAGTTCTACGTCCACGATGACTGGGCACCTGATCAAGTTCTGCCTTGGCAACATTTGCGCGGCCCCTTACCCACCACCACACTCCTCAAGCATTTAGCCACTGCCACTGCCCAATTTGATTGGCGCTATCAACAAGATCTCGACCAGCAGCTATGCTTAACTAACTAGACGAGAAATCCCCATTCGCCAGGCGGTGGGGATGAGATGTCGCGGCAATGGAGCGCAGCGGAATTGCCAAGCTAATCATGCGGCTGAGCATCAATATACTGCTTCAGCTTTTCTAGCGGCGCACCACCAGCCGAGCAATAGTATTTCTGCCGTCCCCAGAACCCTTGGCGATAGAACTTGTTGACCTCATCGGGAAATTCAGAACGCAGCAGGCGACTGGTAGCAGACTTGAGGCTTCCGAAAAACGCAGCAATATTGTTGTCGGGGTGCAGGTCTATCAGCATGTGAACGTGGTCTGCCTCTCCCCCAAACTCCAACAGAATGCAGTTTCGCTTTTGGCAGATATCCTCAATGATTTCCCTGGCTCTCGCAAGCATCTCTGGGGTTAGTGCTTTTCTACGATATTTACAGACAAAATAGGAGTGCAACTGAATGGAATAAATACAGTGAGCGCCGCTCCTGTAGTCTTGTTTAGGCATGACCACTGAGTTACGATGACAGCATGATTGTAACCCGTCGCACTACATTCAGACTCTATCCAACACGCCAGCAAGGGGCAAAACTGCACTACTGGCGGAAGTTGCATTGCAGTCTCTACAACGCGGCGGTTGCCAATCGAAAAACGCAATATCAGCAGTTGGGACATTGTGTTGACTACTTTGAGCAACAGAACTCCCTGCCAGCGTTCAAAGAAGTTTGGACGGAGTATGAGGAATTAGGTTCTCAAGCATTGCAGGCTACTGTCAAACGAGTTGACTTTGCCTTTCAGCGGTTTTTTAAGTTGAAGTCAGGCTACCCCCAATTCAAGCCTGCTCGCACCTACAGAGGTTGGACTTATCCCGCCAAGTCAGGCTGGAAAGCTCATACAACTGGGGTGAACGGGTATCTGGAATTGTCCAACTTAGGGCAGATTCAGATGCGCGGCAAAGCAAGAACTTGGGGGATTCCAACCACTTGCACCATTATCTTTGAGCAGGGCAAATGGTACGCCTCCATCACAGTTCAATGCCAACCCGAAAGGGAACTAGGCAAAGAGGTGATTGGGGCTGATTTTGGTTGCAAAACGGCTGTGGCTCTGAGTGATGGGAACAAGATTGAGGCTCCTAAGTTTTTAGCGAAAGCACAGGAGCAAATCACCCAACTCTCTAAACAGCAACGTCGGAAACGAAAACCTCAGAAACGCAAGGTAAAGGCATCAAGACGCTGGCGTAAGACTCAAGCCAAAATCAGGAAGGTCAAACGCCAGGTCAAGAACAAACGTCACAACTGGGTGCATCAGGTCGCGGTAGACATCACCCGCCGTCATCGCATCATCGTGACCGAGAAGATCAACCTCAAAGGCATGACTCGTAAGGCAAAAACGGGCAAGCGCAAATGTCAGAAAACGGGGCTAAATCGTTCCCTCTTGGATGTAGGGATTGGGATGCTCAAGGATGCGATTGAGTACAAGTTGGTAGAAGGGAATGGGTTTCTCGTTCACGCCCCCACTCGTCAACTGAAACCGACTCAACGCTGTGCCAAGTGTTGGGAATTGACCCCTAAAACACTCTCAGACCGCTTGCATATCTGCTCTAACCCCAATTGTGGTCATGTAGAGGATAGAGACATCAATTCAGCCCGGGTCTGTGAGATTTGGGTCAGGGGTGAGGAACTCGCCTCTTTAGTCGCAGAGTCGCCTAGCTCTACTGCGTGCGGAAGCATGAAGCAACTAGGGGCATTGAAGCGACAGAAACTGCATCCCTCATAGGGTGCGGTAGTTCATCAAGCGCTAATTCGTGATGTTGAGCGATGCAAACAACGGCTGAGTATATTTGTGCCTTTTGTGGAGAACCCAATCTGACCTTTGTTGATTTCAGTGCAGGGGGTCAACAGTCGTATATCGAAGACTGCCAAGTTTGCTGTCGGCCTAACACCTTGTATGTGCGGATCGACGAAGACACCCTCGATGTTGAAATTGACAGCGACTACGATGGCTAAGCGATCGCTCAAAAACCTATAGGGAGGAAGAGACACGATACTCACACCCTAGACATCTGTGGAACGATTGCCCAGGTAACGCTCTTAGATTAAGGCCAGTGCCTATCCCTCCCATCGGTTTTATGGTTACTTCAGCCAGCCCCGCAGTCGAGCGGCAACTTGAGGACGGCGTAACTTCCGCATCGCTTTACTTTGAATTTGCCGCACCCGCTCTCGTGACAGGTTGAACAAGCCACCGACTTCTTCTAAAGTGCAAGGCTCTCCAGTTGTGAGGCCATAGCGTAGCGAAATGATGTCTTTCTCGCGTTGGGTTAAGACTTCCCCCAGCACTTCCCAGATATCCTGGCTCATCATCACTTCACTGATCTGAGCCTCAGGTGATTGGGTTGTGCCATCCTCCAGCAAATCCATCAGTTCGGTGTCTTCGCCTTTGCCAACCCGGTGGTTGAGCGAGAGCGATCGCCGCCGTACCTGTTGCAGTTCGCGTAACTGGCGGGGAGTC
>CBIHQL010000523.1:0-3605 GCA_966211855.1 uncultured bacterium | reverse complement strand
AGGACACAGACGTCCCGGACGCGCCGCCTCGCTCTCTGAAATGATCGGCAGTTTGTTGAGCGATGGTCGTACCTCTCGCCTCTACAAGTCGTTAGTAGAAACTAAACAGGTAGCGTTGACAGCTCAGGGCTCCAGCGGATTTCCTGGCGATAAATACCCAAACCTGATGCTGCTTTACGCGTTAACGGCCCCTAACCACACGGTTGAGGATGTTGAAACAGCACTCAGAGCAGAAATTGAGCGGCTGAAAACTGAACCCGTCTCTGCTGAAGAGCTAGACCGCGTTAAAACCCAAGCGAGAGCCGGACTGTTGCGATCGCTCACTTCTAACTCTGGGATGGCTCAACTGTTGTTGGAGTACGAAGTCAAAACAGGCAGTTGGCGCAATTTGTTTAAAGAACTCGATGCGATCGCGGCAGTTACACCTGCTGATATTCAACGGGTCGCTCGTGAAACCTTTACCCCAGAGAACCGCACCATCGGACGGCTACTCTCAAAAGATTCCTAAACCTCAATCGGCAACCCCTTCAATAGATGAGACACCGGAGGCATCGTTTAATCGTGCGGCAATTTTCCTTGCCCTTGCTCAACCCTCGTAAGGCGATCGTTCGCTTAGTTTCGGTTGGGCTGATCATTAGTTCGCTGCTGCTGGTCACGTTAGGCCATCTTCCAGCCAACGCAGCCGTAGCTAAACACTATACAGAACTAACCTTTCCCCCCTTACCCGAAATTCAGATTCCACCCTACACCCGCTTTCAGCTCAAAAATGGCATGGTGGTGTACTTGATGGAAGATCACGAATTTCCCTTGGTGAGTGGCACCGCTTTGATTCGGACGGGCGATCGCCTCGAACCCGCAAACAAAGTCGGCCTAGCAGACCTCACGGGCACTGTGATCCGCACTGGGGGCACCCAAAAACACACTGCCGATGAACTGAATCAACTGCTAGAACAGCGGGCGGCCTCTGTCGAAACGGGTATTGATACTGCTGTGGGTAGCGCCAGTTTTGACACCCTTACTGAGGACTTAGAACCCGTTTTTGATTTATTTGCCGAGGTCGTCCGGCAGCCTGCTTTTGCCGCTGAAAAGTTGGCTTTGGCAAAAACCCAAAAGAGTGGCGAGATTGCGCGGCGTAATGACGACCCCAACGACATTGCTGAGCGAGAATTTGGTCAACTGATTTATGGCGAAAACAGCCCCTACGGTCGGATTGTGGAATATTCCACGCTCGCTAATATTGAGCGCGATGACTTGGTGAAGTTCTACCAAACTTACTTCCACCCCAACAACATCATTTTGGGAGTGGTAGGTGACTTTGATAGTCAAGCCATGCGATCGCTGATTGAAGCTAAGTTTGGCGACTGGCAACCCATAAAAACTGCTCAAAAAGCAGCATTGCCCCCCGTAACGCCTGCCAATCAAGGGGGGATCTTTTTGGTCGATCAACCCCAATTAACCCAAAGCTCGGTTTTAGTTGGTCATTTAGGCGGGCAGTTTAATCACCCAGATTATCCAGCGCTGAGCGTGGCTAACGAGGTGTTGAATGGCTTTGGGGGTCGCTTGTTTAACCAACTGCGATCGCGCGAAGGTCTAGCCTACTCGGTCTACGCCGTTTGGAGCCCGCGCTACGATTACCCTGGCTTGTTCATTTCCGGCGGACAAACGCGATCGGATGCCACTGTACCGTTTATTCAATCGTTGGTGCGCGAGATTGAAAACATCCGTAAGGCTCCGGTGAGCGAAAAAGAGTTAGCCCAAGCTAAAGATTCGGTACTCAATTCCTTCGTCTTCAACTTTCAGACTCCCGCTCAAACCTTGTCGCGCTTAGCACGGTATGAATATTACGGTTACCCAGCCGATTTTCTGTTCCGTTATCAGAAAAAAGTTGAGGCAACCACCGTGGCAGATGTGCAACGAGTCGCTCAAAAACATCTCCAACCCGACAAGCTGGTCAAGCTAGTGGTTGGCAATGCTAAAGCGATTCAACCTCCACTCACTCAATTAAGCTCCAAAACCCCGGTGAAGCAAATCGACATCACCATTCCACAGCCTCAGCCCATCCCCTAAGGCATCGAGGCATACGTAGGGGCGGGGTCTGCTGTTCAGTTAACTACAGAACCGATAACCTATCTACTAAACCCGCCCCTTGTTTACTGCTGTTCATGACTCAAGTTGATCTGCTGATTTTGGCAATTTATGTTATTTGCGTGGCTTATGTAATTAACCAGGCCATTCAGTCGCTAGATGCTCGCTTTAATGTTCGAGTCAATCAAGGCGAAATCAAACAGCAAATTGCTGATCAAGCGCTTCAAGAAATTGTAGAGATCAAATTTAAATTAGAAGAGCGCTATACCAAAGCCGATCAGTTACAAAAACTTGCAGTTAGTATCGATAACAAATCTCAGCAATACTCGATTTATATTGACTGGGATCATAGCTCGCTGACCGATTTTGAAGGGCGATCGCGGCGAGTGATTCGATTAATGCCCGGTCTGACTCCCGACCTATTTCAACCACAAGCCTTTAGCGTCATTGCCCCTGGTAAAACTCTCAAAGAAGCGGTAATGGCAGAAGATGTTTTAAAGCGTGAATCTGATGCGGGTGCCGTCAAAGTGTCAGGGCCAATTGTTGATTTGTCAAAGCTAAAAAAAGTCTCTGATGCTAAATCCTTTATGTTGCGGTTAGTGCTCCGCGTATTTGATCCAATCACAAGTACAGGTAGCGATCGCGTCCAGGTGCTAACTTGTGTCTTTACTGCCCGTCGCCTCCCGTGGACTGATGCTCTACCGTGGAAACACATAAAACCAGGATGACGTCCTCCGCTAAACTGGATTGGGAGAGTTGGCGTAGGTAGTTGCGGACTGGTGGGAGCGTGGGCAACCGTGCTCCAGCGCGCAAATGCATCGTGTTCTAAACCAGTCTGAGGAAAGTCCGGGCTCCCAAAAGACCAGACTTGCTGGGTAACGCCCAGTGCGGGTGACCGTGAGGACAGTGCCACAGAAACATACCGCCGATGGAGTTTGCAACTATTCTTTGATGGATGAACTTCATCAAAAATAAAGGAAACTCACAGGTAAGGGTGCAAGGGTGCGGTAAGAGCGCACCAGCAGCATCGAGAGGTGCTGGCTCGGTAAACCCCGGTGGGGAGCAAGGTCATAGGAACCACGGTTGGTCTTTTTCCCGTTCCTGATGCAGAAACCGCTAGAGGCGTTTGGTAACAAGCGTCCCAGATAGATAACTACCTTTTTGAGTGGCGACCACTCAAGAAAACAGAACCCGGCTTACGACCAACTCTTCTATTTTGCGATCGCCATCAGCCAGTCTGCGGAATGTACGTAAGTCTAGCTTGAGCCTCTACTCGCGGGTATCTTGGGTTACTTGAAGATTCTAGTTCACCGATTTTTTAGATTGTTCAAGACAATATATAGATTGTTAGAAGTCTTTGTAAGGTTGCTAGTCAGCTTCACGAGGCTGCCTATAGGATGAAGGCAAGCTTAATTAGGAATGTGAGCTGTGCCACACTGCAACCCGATCCTGGCTGTTAGCGAACTCAAGAAATGTGGGCTAATTCTCTGTAAGGCCTATCATGCCGACTTTGCTGGCCC
>CBIHQL010000522.1:0-3607 GCA_966211855.1 uncultured bacterium | reverse complement strand
AGGAAGGTGAGCGATCGCTCTCTGTGACTTTGCCCGCGGGCCGTTGGTACAGCTTCTGGAATGACCGCACTGTGGAAGGGCCGGGAGAGGCAGAATTAGAAGCCCCGTTAGAGCAAATTCCGGTGTTGGTGAGGGCAGGCAGTATTTTGCCCATGAACCATGAGCAAACTTTGGTGCTGCATCTTTATCCCCCGGTTGAAGGAACCGCAGAAATGACGCTCTACAGTGATGCTGGTGATGGCTACGGTGCGTCTCGCTGCGATCGCTTGCAGATGAGTCGTTTAGACCACGGCGTTGAACTTGTGTGGTATGAGGAAGGAGAGTATGAATTCCCCTATGAGCGGGTCAAAATTCAACTGCATGGGCTGGAAATGACCCAAGCTTGGATCGATGACCAAGAAGTGGAGTGCCAACCTCAATATCTAGAGTGCGATCGCTTTCACCGCTTGTATGTACAACGAGCTTAGGGAGCCAGCGAAGACTAGAAATCAAAATAAATGTAAGGAGTGCCGCCTTGCGGAGCCAGAAGCCAAACTAGATAAAGGCTGATCGGGATCAGCAAGAGTTTGAAAGGCCAGTTGAGCTGAACCTTCAAGCCTCGGCTAAATGCGTAGGCCATTCCCATGAGAGCGACAATCAGCCACAGTAGTAGCCCCACCTGTACTCGTTCGATCCCCAAGGCTTCGACATAAACCTTTTGAGTAAATTGAGCATCTGCCGCATGCCCCCAGAGATGCTGGACGACCCAGGCTGAGTCTTTTAAGTTGGGGAGCCGGAAGAAGATCCAGGCAACAAATACCATTGTTTGGGTAATAGCCCAAGCTAAAACTGTGCCGGGGATACTCAGCCAGAAATTTTGCAGAGCGGGGAGGCGATCGCTATAGGCATCTGTGAGCCGATGAATCACGAGCATCAGGCCGTGAATTGCGCCCCAGACGACAAACCCCCAAGCTGCCCCGTGCCAAATCCCAGCGATCAGCATGATCATCAGCAGGTTGAGGCAGGTACGGGCCAACCCTCTTCGTGAACCGCCCAAGGGAAAGTACAGGTAGTTGCGTAGCCAGTCACCTAGGGTAATGTGCCAGCGCCGCCAAAAATCAGCAATGTTAGTGGTGAAGTAAGGAAAGTCAAAGTTTTGCGGCAGATTGAAGCCGAGAAGCATGGCACTCCCCCGGACAATATCGACATAACCGCTAAAGTCGAGGTAAAGTTGCAGCCCATAGGCCAAGGTTGCCAGCCACAGATCAACACTCCCAGCGCGTTGGATGTTGCCAAAACAGAGATCGACAAACATGCCGATGCGATCGCTCAGCAACCCCTTTTTGATCGCTCCGCAAGCAATCAGCCACACCCCTTCTACCCATTGATCCGTTTTGGGAAATTGTTGCGCCTTAAACTGCGTCGCAAACGGATGAAAGCGAGTAATCGGGCCAGAAATCAGTTTGGGAAAAAATAATTTGTAGGCAGAAAATTTCAAGAACTGTTGAGTAGCTGGGGCACCCCGATAAACGTCCACCAGATAGGCAATACATTCAAACGTAAAGAAACTGATCCCTAGTGGTGCAATTAAGTTGTCATCCAACCACTGAGCATTATCTTGAGCTGCCGACCACTGAAAACTCGCTCCAACTGTGGACAACAAAAAGGGAATGTATTTGAACCCGACGAGCAGCAGCACATTAACGACAATCCCAAACCCTAATAGACGGATGCGGCGACGGTTCCAATCTTGTTGGGCAAATTGCCAGTCTTCAATGCGCCAATCAGGTGGCTCTCCGATCGCCTGCCCCAGCCGAAAGTTGATCCAAACACTGGCAAACAAGAGCGGGATGTAGACCACTTGCAAGGAGGCGTAAAACACCAAACTCGCCAGTAGTAAAGTCCACAACCGTAGCCAAGGTTCGCGAACCGACCAATAAATGCCGAGGACACTTAACAAAAAGAGTCCGTAGGTAAGGGAAAGGAACGTCATGGGTGGGCAAAGGAAAATCTGGGCAATAGCATACGATGAATTTTCAAAACTTGAGATCTGCGTGATTGGAATCTCTGGGGTTGATTTATGACGCTAATCTGCTACTCATTTGCTGACGATGTCGCTTGCGATCGGGGCCAAGGAATCATCGGGTCTTTGGCTAAGTGATGCGATACTTCATACGCGCCATAACGGTTCAAGTGGCTGGGGTCAGAGAAGTAATCATTTTCGGTGGGCCACAGTTCGCCTAAGTCGCGGAAGGCAAATCCATTTTGGGTAGAGAGCCGCAACATATGCTGACGGAACTCAACCTCATGTTCTTTACGGACATCATCCAAATAATCTTGAGTCAACGGTAGGTTGACAAATACAAGCGGCACTTGATGGGTTTGGGTAAACTTCACCAGCGATTTGAGAGCTTCTGTTTGTTTGCCCTCTAGCTCAAATGAGTCATAGTCATTGTCATAACTGCCCGAAACCTTGGCATATTTCTGGTAGTAAGTAGCCGGGTTGAACCGTAGAGAGAGCGGCAAAAATCCATCAAAATCGATCGCGTACAGCAGAGAGTCGGCTGACTCAGTGCCATTCTCGTTGGATGAGGGGTCTGCAAACTGTCCTTGAGTGGCTAGCAGTTGCTCTAAATTTGGCTGAGCTTTGCCAATTTGAGACCACTGAGTTTGTAGGAGGGATTTCAGTTGATCTCGCTGAACATAGGTGGCAGAGAGTTTTGCAGCAGATTCGTTCAGCCACTGGTTTAACGCTGCATAGCTACTAGCCAGTGAAGTTTGAGCCACCTGAGACGTATCAGCCAACCCACCAATAGGAGCGGCGGCTGCGGTTACATTAGGCGCTGTATCGGTTGTTTGTGGCGATGTTTTCTCAGCCGTGGGTTGATTTGCCTGGGCTAAGACTTGCCGATATCCTTCCGAAGCGGCGATCGCCTTGTAGGTAATATCGACACGCCCACTATTAAAGGCTCTCGCTCCATCTGCCCATAAAATCAGCTTGGGCATTTGCTCAGGGGTGAGAATTTTTTCTAGAACCAAGCTCACCACCTGAGCCGTGGCACCATTGATACCAAAATTAAATACAGATAGGTCGGGGTAACCTTCTGCTGCTAAGGCATTCTGCAACGCCGCAGGATCAATACCTCGCAAAGCCCGAGAGCTACCAATGATCAAAATATCGGGTGGCCCTGATTCGGTCAGCCGTTGATGATAGAGGGCGAGTTTTTCGTCGAGTTGGCGACTGTTAAAGGTGGCATAGGGCGATCGCGCCGCCGCTAAGATTGCCGCAGAAGCCGCATTGGCACGAATAGGTTCGGCCCTGAGGGTTTTCGGAGCTGTTGTATCAGTAGAGGTGACAGGCTTGGTTGCTGTTTCCTCGGCTGTAAACCCGGAGGCATTGAACACCTTAGTGTCAGCCGCTTCACTCAAGTCGCTTTTGCGCAGAGATAGGGGTGGAGCCGGAACGCCCGTTGCGGTCTCACTGTCAGTCTGAAGAGAGGGTGCTGAGTTTGCTTGAGCAGTTACAGATTCTGGAGCCGTTGCTAATTTGGCGCGCGCTTGTAATAGCTGACCCAATACCCAGTCTGTCTGCAACGTCAAGAGTAGCCCCAACATTCCCCAAACGATC